>JAHRHW010000255.1 GCA_019100305.1 Candidatus Thiodiazotropha taylori
ACAGCCTAGGCTACCATCTCCACCATCTCGAAGTCAGCTTTGCTCACGCCGCACTCCGGACACTCCCAATCTTCCGGGATGTCACCCCAGCGGGTTCCGGCGGTAATACCCTCTTCCGGCAATCCTTCGGCTTCGTCATAGATAAAGCCACAGACGATACATTGATACTTCTTCATAACTTCTCCCAAGCTATTCCTGAGTGGATTAAAGGGTTGTGCTAAAAGATAGCCTGATACCCCTCTCCACTCCACCCTGTAAAGTTTGGGGAAAGAGTAACAACAGCCTTAGCGCGGCCGTAGCGGCTTTGCTCTGGTTCAATCGTACTCATCGGCCCGGCGGGCGTCACCCCGCACCTTGTCGGCCGGGTAGCGGGCTTCGTTGATGGCGATTTTCCGCTCTGCTGCTTCGACCAGATCGATATCCAGCCGTTCGGCACAGCGCACCAGATAGATCAGTATGTCAGCCATCTCCATGGTGACCTGCTGATGTTTTTCGTCAGGCAGATTCATGCTCTGTTCTTCAGTCAACCACTGGAAATGCTCAACCAGTTCGGCACACTCGGCAATCAGCGCCATGGTCAGGTTTTTCGGGCTGTGGAACTGTTCCCAGTCGCGCGCTTGGGCAAACTGTTTGAGTCTTTTATTGAGGTTGTCCAGGGAGTCTTGGGGCATGGCGGTCATCCGGCTCAATCGATGGTCAGTCGTCGGCAATCAGTTCAATGCCGTTGTTATCCGGATCACGACAAAACAGGGCACGGCGACCTGAGCGGCTGAGGGTGAAGGGGATCCCGGCTGTTTCCAGTCGCGCTTTCAGTGATTCAAAGTCGGTGACGAAAAAAGCGGTATGACGATCCCTGCCACCATGCTCCGGACGTCCCTCGAGCGGGTCGGGGTTCGGTAGCTCCAGCAGATGGATCTGTTGCTCCCCCACCTGCAGCCAGGCCCCGGGAAAGCCCAGATCCGGACGTTGTTCGTCCACACTCAGCCCCAGCAGGCCAGAGTAGAAGTCGAGCGCTCTCCCGGTATCGGCGACCAGCAGGCTCACATGGTGGAGTCGACTGATCATTCGGCCAATCTCTGACGGGCGCGCTGGATCGCCTGTCTGACCTGGGCAGGGGCCGTGCCACCGATGTGATCCCTGGCCGATACGGATCCCTCCAGGGTGAGGATCTCAAAGACATCCTCATCGATCTGATCGGAGAACTGCTGCAGCTCGGCCAGACTCATCTCAGACAGATCCCGGCTTTCGGCGACACCGAAGGCGACAGCCTTGCCGACCACCTCATGGGCGTCACGGAACGGGATGCCTTTGCGTACCAGGTAGTCGGCCAGATCGGTGGCGGTGGCAAAACCCTGCATTGCAGCCTGGCGCATCGCCTGTTTACGGCAGTTGATGGCGGGAATCATTTCAGCGAAGACTTTGAGTGAGCCCTTCAGGTTGTCAACGGTATCGAACAGGGGCTCCTTGTCCTCCTGGTTGTCCTTGTTGTAGGCCAGCGGTTGGCTCTTCATCAGGGTCAGCAGGCCGATCAGATGGCCGTAGATGCGTCCCGTCTTGCCACGAATCAGCTCCGGTACGTCTGGGTTCTTCTTCTGCGGCATGATCGAAGAGCCGGTACAGAAGCTGTCCGAGAGCTCAACAAAGCCAAACTGGGCGGAGGACCAGATGATCAGCTCTTCCGAACAGCGCGAGAGGTGCATCATCAGAATGCTGGCCGCAGCGCAGAACTCGATGGCGAAGTCCCGGTCCGAGACCGCATCCAGGGAGTTTTCCGCCGGTGCACTGAAGCCCAGCAGCTGGGCGGTCATCTGGCGGTCGATGGGATAGGTGGTGCCGGCCAGCGCGGCAGCGCCCAGCGGCATCACATTGAGCCGTTGCTGGCAGTCGGCCAGCCGCTGCCGGTCCCGCTCCAGCATCTCGAACCAGGCCATCAGGTGGTGGCCGAAGGTGACCGGCTGGGCGGTCTGCAGGTGGGTGAATCCGGGCAGGATGGTCTCTGCCTCCTGCTCTGCCTTATCCAGCAGCGCGTTTTGCAGTTTGCCAATCGCGACTCTCAGTGTATCGATCTCATCGCGTAGCCAGAGTCGGATATCGGTGGCCACCTGGTCATTGCGTGAGCGACCGGTGTGAAGTTTTTTGCCGGCATCGCCGATAGCCTCGGTGAGCGCCGATTCGATGTTCATATGGACATCTTCCAGTGAGACGGACCACTGGAATTCACCCGCAGCGATGCGGCTTTGAATCTGTTCCAGGCCCAGGATGATGTCATCCCGCTCCTGATCGCTGAGTATTCCCTGTTGCGCCAGCATGCGGGCGTGGGCGATGGAACCCTGGATATCGTAGCGGTAGAGCCTGCGATCGAAATCCACCGAGGCGGTAAAGGCCTCGACAAAGGCATCGGTGGGCTCGTTGAAACGGCCGGACCAGGGTTTGGCTGTGAGGTGATTGTCGCTCATGAAGAACAATCCTGATTTGGTTCTGAGGTGAAAACAGCGCGGATTATAACAGGGGGCGGGATTGGCCGCATTGCTGAGTCACATTGGTGTGGTTTGATGTATAGTGAAGAAAAACAGATGCTTAGCCTGAAACTGTTGCTCTGAGGCAGATACGCCAAAAGGTCGAGCATCCGACCGTTCTCTCAGTGCGGTTGTCAGGGAGCCTGGTAAACGGGGATTGGGATCAGTTATAACCGGTAGTGGACATGCCTAGGGATACCCAGCAGGAAAACAAAAAATCAGTATCGCCAGAAAAGAGTAAGGTGCTCTTTTTACCCAACTTCTGTGCCATCCGGGTGGTCTTTGCAGTGGTCGTGATCTGTGAGCTGTTGGCGATCATCCTGAGTCTGGCAGCGGTCGAGCGGTTGGAGGATTTCATGATGCCTCTGAGCCGAATCTCACTGATGGTGCAGTGGATCGGTTTAAGTAGCGCAGGCTTGATCTGCCTGTTGCGCAAACAACTCCACCGTTTTGGTAACTGGGGGGCTGGTATGGCCTCCTTTCTGATTCTGATGGGCATGACCCTGTTGGTCTATCAGCTGATTGTCTGGCTGAACCTGGGAATCGACAGCGCTCAGCCTGATACTGTGGAGGCCTACAGCGAGCTGTTACCCCGGGCGCTGGCGATCAGTGCGATCGTTGGTATATTGGTACTCCACTATCTCTATCTGCAACACCTGTGGCGCTGCCAGGAAGAGGCTGAAAACAGCGCCAGGTTGCAGGCCTTGCACTCCAGGATACGTCCCCATTTTCTGTTCAACAGCATGAACACCATTGCCAGCCTGACTCGTTCTGATCCCAAGCTGGCAGAAGAGGTGGTGGAGGATCTGGCGGATCTGTTCCGGGTCTCTCTCGGGGATGCGGCGCGTCCCTCCACACTGGGCAAGGAGCTGGAACTGGCACGACAATATCTGGGCATCGAACACTATCGGCTCGGTGAGCGGCTGGAGGTGGTCTGGTCGCTGGATGAGGAACTGCCGGAACAGGCCGCCATGCCCCCGATGATCCTTCAGCCGTTGCTGGAAAATGCGGTATACCATGGCATCGAGCCGGCCCCGGATGGGGGGCGAATCACCCTCTCAGGCCACTATCGCCGCAAGCGGATCAACCTGAGTATTCGCAACACCCTGCCGGAGTCTCATCAGACCAGTCAGCGGCAGGGCAATCAATTGGCGATGGAGAATATTCGCGCCCGACTGGCGGGTGTCTACGACCTGGAGGCGAGCTTGACGGAAGCTATTGTGGATGGTGAGTATCAGGTACGGCTGGTGATCCCCCATCCCTGGTGGGGGTAGTTTCACTGGTCATGGATTGGCTACCAATAAGAGTCAGTGATGCCCGCCGGAGCAAACTGTGGACCGCAGGGATTGACTCGCTTTTCATTAAAGAGGTTGTGGTTTGAAAATACTGATCGTGGATGACGAAGCCCTGGCCAGAGAGCGTATGAGGTCTCTGATTGAAGAGCTGGGTGCCCCCTATGAGGTGGTCGGGGAGGCGGCCAATGGTGAAGCGGCCCTGAACCTTTTCAGTCAGCTTGGGGCTGATGTGGTTTTAATGGATATTCATATGCCCGGCATGGATGGGCTTGAGGCGGCCAACCAGCTTGCCCGGTCTGAGTCTCCGCCGGCTGTAGTCTACACGACCGCGTTCGAGGAGCATGCGCTGCAGGCTTTTGAGACTGCAGCCCAGGACTATCTGCTCAAGCCGGTGCGCAGAGCCCGTCTGTTGGAGGCGCTGCAGCGTTGCCAGAGAGTGACCCGCAGTCAGATCAATGCCGCCGCGGAAGGTCAGGGCGTGCCGAAGCTCAAGGCCAGCTATCGGGGTGGACTGACCACCATTCCATTGGATCAGGTGATCTATCTACGGGCTGACTCGAAATATGTCATCGCGCGCCATCTGGAAGGTGAGTTGCTCTTGGAAGAGAGTCTGAAGGCGTTGCAGGAGCGCTACAGTGACTGGCTGTTGCGTATCCATCGCAACGCCCTGGTGGTAAGGCGCAGTCTGATCGGTTTGGAGAAGGGCGTGGATGGCAGCAGCCGGGCGGTATTACAGGGTTGTGATGAAACATTGGAGATCAGTCGACGTCATCTGCCTGAAGTAAGGCGTATCATACGGGGCGCCGATAAAAAATCGTGACGGCTTGCCTGTTGATCCCATGAGACTATCGATAAACCTCTCTCTTTTCTGCCTGGCCGTTGGCTGGTCACTTGCGGTTTCTGCCCAGCAGGGCGGAGCCATCTCAGAACCCGTTGATCAGGCCGGCTATCCTCCCCTGGTGGTTCAAACCTGTTTCTCCTGTCATGGTCCTGGTGGGCAGAGCCAGTCTCCTGCAATCCCCTCGATTGCCGGTCTGCCGCGGGACTATCTGATCAACGTACTGGCGGCCTATCGTTACGGTGGTCGGTTCGGCACGATCATGGACCGGATCATGGGCGCCTACGAAAAGCCTCAGGTTGAAATCATGGCCGACTATTTCAGCCGGCAACCCTACCGGGTGAACAAACAGGATGCCAACTGGCAGCTGGTGGATCGAGGCCGACAGTTACATCGTCGTTACTGCCGGGAGTGTCATGGGGATGGGTTGCAACCGAGCGATAAAGGCGCGCCGTTGCTGATAGGAGGTTGGATGGATTATCTTCGCTGGACGATTCGCGACTATCTGATCGGCATCAACCAGGCAGACGAGGAGATGAGTCGTCAGCTGGCGCGTCTGTTACGCAATCATGGAGAGCCGGGGCTGGAGGCTTTGATCCATTACTACGGTAAAGGCAGGCCATGAACCATCGTCCGGTGACCGAACAGCTGAGTTGCAGGGTTCAAGTCTGCGCTCATACCGGACCTGGCCTGGCAGGCTAATGGAATTGCGCCGAATCCCGGCAGGCTTTAGCATAGGCGCTTAATTATCCTTAGAGAAACACTGAATAGAGATCGGCAGTGCAGCCTGACGGCCGCCGCTGGTTGATTCAAGTTTCCTGTAAATCATGACATATCGACTGTTTGGCGGTTAGCTGCCAGGCAGCAACATTCGAGGTCTTCTGTTGATGTCCCAAACTATCCGAATCGCCACCCGTAAATCACCCCTGGCCATGTGGCAGGCGGAACATGTTGCTGCGGAGCTCAAAAAGGCCCATCCGGGGCTGCAGGTTGAACTGCTGGGGATGAGCACACAGGGGGATAAGATTCTCGATACACCCTTGGCGAAAATCGGTGGCAAGGGGTTATTCATAAAAGAGTTGGAGCAGGGCTTGATGGCCGATGAGGCGGACATTGCGGTACATTCCATGAAGGATGTACCGGTGGAGCTGCCGCCAGGTCTGCATCTCGCTGTGATCATGTCCCGTGAGGATCCGCGGGATGCCTTTGTATCGAACAACTACCAGAACCTGGATCAGTTGCCCCAGGGGGCTTGCGTCGGTACTTCCAGTCTGCGGCGTCAGTCCCAGCTGGCGGAGCAGCGCCCCGATCTGAAGATCAAATCCCTGCGTGGTAATGTGAATACCCGTCTGCGTAAACTCGATGACGGGGAGTATGACGCAATCATTCTGGCGGCTGCCGGCCTGATCCGTCTCGGCTTCGAAGCGCGTATTACCGCTTTGATCGGCGCTGAGCAGAGTCTGCCAGCGATCGGTCAGGGAGCGGTCGGCATCGAGTGCCGGGCCGACGATAAGCGGGTCAATGAGCTGATCGCGCCTCTGCATCATCAGGAGACCGCTGCCTGCGTGATGGCTGAGCGGGCGATGAATCAGCGGCTCAATGGGGGCTGTCAGGTACCGATCGCCGGCTATGCCATGCTGGAGTCGGGAAATCTGTGGCTGCGGGGCCTGGTTGGTGAGCCCGATGGCAGCAAGATCATCCGTGGTGAAGTGGAAGGCAGCGTGGAAGAGGCTGAAGCGATGGGTGTCGGGCTGGCTGAGCGTCTGTTGGATTGGGGTGCGGATTCGATTCTTCAGGCCCTCTATGAAAACAGCAACTGATCGCTGAAATCATGGCTGACTGTGATCTGAGGGGCTGCGGTATTCTAATTACCCGGGCGGCCCATCAGTCCGAGCCGCTTGC
>JAHRHW010000256.1 GCA_019100305.1 Candidatus Thiodiazotropha taylori
GTTGTTCGGCCTGCGGTGCCGCCGATCAGAAATCCGCGTGCCTGCATGTCACCGGCCGCCCAGGCCAGATCGCCGATACGCTGGAAACCGAACATGGAGTAGTAGATATAGAAGGGGATCATACTGACCCCATGGTTACTGTAGGAGGTAGCGGCAGCAATCCAGGAGGACATGGCGCCCGCCTCATTGATACCCTCCTGCAGAATCTGGCCTTTTTTGTCCTCCCGATAGAACATCACCTGATCCGCATCCACCGGCTCGTAGAGCTGTCCCACCGACGAGTAGATACCCAACTGCCTGAACATACCCTCCATACCGAAGGTACGGGCCTCGTCAGGAACGATCGGTACGATCTGTTTGCCCAGCTGCTTATCCCTTACCAGCATATTCAACAGTCGAACAAAGGCCATGGTGGTGGATTGCTCACGGTCACCACTGCCCTCCAGCAGCGCTTTGAATTTCTCAATCGGCGGTACCGTCATGGCTTCAACCTTGGTACGCCGCTGAGGCAGGAAACCACCCAGCTTGCTGCGCTGCGCATGCATGTACTGCATCTCCGCGCTGTCTGCCGGAGGCTTATAGAACGGAGCCGCACCGATCTGATCGTCGGAGATCGGAATATTGAAACGATCCCTGAAGGCCTTCAGTGCCGCTTCACCCATCTTCTTCTGCGAATGGGTGATGTTCTGCCCTTCACCGGCCACACCCATTCCGTATCCTTTTACGGTTTTCGCCAGAATCACCGTTGGCTGGCCTTTATGGGCAGTCGCTTCGGCATAGGCGGCGAACACCTTATGGGGATCATGTCCACCTCGATTGAGACGCCAGATATCCTCGTCGGTCATGTTTGCGACCATCTCATCCAGCTCAGGATATTTACCGAAAAAGTGCTCTCGGGTGTAGGCACCGCCTTTCGCCTTGTAGGCCTGGTAATCACCATCCACGCACTCTTCCATGCGTTTTATAAGGGTGCCGTTTTTGTCCCGGGCAAAAAGTGGATCCCAGTAGCCGCCCCAGACGACCTTGAGCACATTCCAGCCAGCACCCCGGAAGACTCCTTCCAGCTCCTGGATGATCTTACCATTACCCCGCACCGGACCATCCAGTCGCTGCAGGTTACAGTTGATGACAAAGACAAGATTGTCGAGACGCTCCCGGCCCGCCAGGGAGATCGCACCCAACGCCTCCGGTTCATCCATCTCGCCATCGCCACAGAAGGCCCACACCTTACGCTCTTCGGTATTGACCATGCCCCGATCATGCAGATAGCGCATGAAGCGGGCCTGATAGATCGCCATCAGTGGGCCGAGCCCCATGGAAACGGTGGGGAACTGCCAGAATCCCGGCATCAGCCAGGGGTGAGGATAGGAGGAGAGTCCATGGCCATCCACCTCCTGGCGGAAGCTGTAGAGCTGCTCCTCACTCAAGCGCCCTTCAAGATAGGCACGGGCATAAACCCCTGGTGCGGAGTGACCCTGGAAGAAGATCAGGTCCCCATCCCGCTCTTTGGTGGGGGCGTGAAAAAAGTGGTTGAAACCAACATCGAAGAGGGTCGCGCTGGAGGCGAAACTCGAGATATGCCCACCCAGCTCGGTGGAGATCCGGTTTGCCTGGACCACCATCGCCATGGCATTCCAGCGAATGAAGGAGCGAATACGGCGCTCCATCGCCCGGTCGCCTGGAAAACGCTGCTGTTTGGTTACCGGGATGGTATTGACATAGGCGGTGTTGGCGCTGAATGGCAGATAAGCACCGGAGCGTCGCGCCTTGTCAACCAGGCGTTCGATCAAAAAATGGGCACGCTCCACCCCCTCATTCTCGAGTACGGCCTCCAGGGCGTCCAGCCACTCCTGTGTCTCAATGGGGTCGATATCGGGTCTACTTGGCATTGTTATTCTCTAGCTGTTCGGTTTGGCGTCAGGGATTAAACTGATGCAACTCCATTCACCTCTGCCGGTCAAAACCAGCGGAGCAAGAATGAAAACTATTTGGATTACCAATAATTTGGATTGATCCCAGTAATATACAGCAAGATGAGAAGGATTTCAGCGTTATCTGACAGAAATTTTGATGACCTAATCCACTGTTTTTGCAATTGAATTAGGATTTAAGCTGGATTTCGTTGAAGGCAAAAGAAAGGCGTTGACAAAAACCCTGAGAACATAAAAAAAGGCGCATCCAGATCACTCCGGATGCGCCTTTTCTGCAATGGGTTCTGATTAAATCAGATCTCTTTGCGAGCTTCGATTGAAGGCATTTCGAAAGGCTTGCGCTCCATGGCAACCTTACGACGCTCTTCCATCTGCTTCATAGCTTCTGCACGACGGGCTTCCATCTCTTTAACCATTTCGTCGCGACGGGCTTTGGACTCTTCCATGCGCTTGGCAACAGCTTCCGGCATCTCAGGGCGCTGCGGAGCGTTCTGCTCAAAACGGGCCATCATCTCGTTGCGGTAAGCTTCCTGCTGCTCTTGTCTGGCTTTCATGTCAGCTTCCATGGCGGCGAAAGGATCAGAGTTGCTGAACTGCTCAGCGTACTGACGCTGTGCGGCGACAGCCTGCTCGAATGCTTTCTGCTGCTGCTCGGCGAAAGCTTTCTGCTGCTCGGCAAATGCTTTCTGCTGCTCAGCCATGGCACTCTGCTGCTCTTCGGTCAGAGCAGGTGCATAGTGAGGAGCGTAACCGTAGTAGTAAGGATGATCGTAGCCGTAACCACGGCCATAACCACGACCGTAGCCGTTACCACGAGCACGCATGTTGAATGAGAAGTCGAAGTCTCCGGCGCCGAAGCCATCACCAAAAAAGTCGTCACTCCAGCTGTCACCCCACCAGGCGTTAACAGTTGCGGAGCTAGCTGCCAAGGCAATCGCAGCGGCAATGATTGAAATCTTTTTCATTGTAAAATACCCAAAAAATCTGTGTTTTGAAAACTACGCATGTCTATCTAGGCACATCCCTGTGCAAATAGATCCGTTTATATAAACTGCTTATTTAGCAGGAGCGGCAGGCGCTGCAGGAGCAGCAGGCGCTGCTGGTGCAGGATAGCCGTAAGGGGCATAACCGTAACCGTAAGGTGCGCCATAGCCGTAAGGACCATAGCCATAGTAATCACGGTAGTAGTTGTTGCCACGGCCATAGCCAGAACCACGTGCACTACCACTCATACCGAAGCTGAAGTCACCGGAGCCATCACCCCAGCCGTCGCCCCAACCATCGTTACCCCATCCACGGTTGTAACCAGGGCCACCCCACCATGCAGATGCAGAAGCGGAAGCAACGATAAGTGCAGCAGCGGCAGCAGCTTGAACAGTCTTTTTCATTTCACTCTCCTCAAGATAGAATGTCGTCTTCGAATTTTGTTTAGAAAGCAGATACTGCGCAGCTTTCGAGATATAGAATATTAGAAATTACTTAAATTAACAAATAACAAATTTCAATTGTTAAATTGTTTTAAATAGCAAAAATCTAAGGAAACATCGCTTAGGAAACTCATTCCCCTGCGGTCGGCTGAGTTGGGACAGCGACCATGTCGATGGTTAACCCAGCCAACAACCCACTTCATCAGATGCCGTTTCCGCTGACACCTCGATTTATGATCCCCTGCGACTGTGCGACAATGGTGAATTAGATTAAGTAATCCAAAGACAGCACAATATGAAGATCACCCTGACGAAACCTGATGACTGGCACCTCCATTTACGCGATGACGAAGCGATGGCCTGCGTGGTTGGCCACACCGCCGAACGTTTTGCCAGAGCGATCGTCATGCCGAACCTGAAACCACCGGTCGCCAACACCCAACTGGCAGCCGAATATCGACACCGGATCCTGAGTGCCCTGCCCGAGAACAGCGGATTCACTCCACTGATGACGCTTTATATGACAGACCGTCTTACCTCGGAGGAGGTGATCCGGGCAAAACAGAGCGGCTTCGTCCACGGCATCAAACTCTATCCGGCCGGTGCCACCACCAATTCCGATGCGGGTGTCACCGACATCCGCAAACTCTATCCGGCACTTGAAACCATGCAGCGGGAATCGATGCCACTCCTGGTGCATGCCGAGGTAACTGATCCTGAGATCGACATCTTCGATCGTGAGCGGGTATTTATCGATCGCTACATGAGCATGCTGAGAGCGGACTTTCCGGAGCTGTCGATTGTCTTCGAACATGTGACCACCCGCGATGCCGTTGACTTTGTGCGTGAGAGCAATGGTCCCACCGGTGCAACGATCACAGTACAGCACCTGATGTTCAACAGAAACCATATGCTGGCCGGCGGCATCAGACCCCACTACTACTGCCTGCCCATCCTCAAGCGGGAGACTCATCAGGAGGCACTGATCGAGGCGGCAACCAGTGGCAATCCCCGTTTCTTTCTCGGTACCGACAGTGCGCCACATCCTCAGCATGCCAAAGAGTGTTCCTGCGGCTGCGCAGGTTGTTATACCGCCCATGCGGCTATCGAACTCTATGCTGAGATCTTTGAAGCTGAAAATGCCCTGGATAAACTGGAGGGGTTTGCCAGCCACTATGGCCCCGACTTCTACGGCATGCCGCGTAATACAGAGCAGATCACTCTACAGAAGCGTGATTGGCAGGTCGCAGAAAGCTATCGATTCGGCAAAGACAGGGTTGTGCCCTTACAGGCGGGGCAGACAGTCCATTGGCAGCTCATCACTGAATAGAGCAGCTGATTCGGTTACTCGCCGTTTTCGTTGAACAGCTCTTCATCTTCAAACAGGCTTTCGTCGAACAGCTCGTCATCGTCCATATGGTTCGGGCCGTCTTTTATCGCGGTCTTCCGCTGCTGCAGATAGAACTCCCGCAGAAAAGCGTATCGGTCGACAGCAGCTTCGTCGAGTACATTACCGGCTTCCAACAGGTCGGCCCGGATATCCACAAGCTGCAGTGTGCTCAAGGCCAGATAGGCTGACTGGGAGGGATAGCTGATCGGATTGATCAGGGTATCCCCTACCCTGCCCAACAGATCCCGCAAGGTGGTCGGCCCGAGAAACGGCACCACGATATAGGGTGTATCCCCCATGCCCCAATACCCCAGGGTCTGCCCCATATCCTCCTTGTAACTGGGGATCCCCATATCGCTGGCCACATCGAACAGACCGAAGATGCCCAGCGTGGAGTTGATGCAGACGCGCCCAAGGTCCGACAGGGCGCGCCCCGGCTTCAGTTGCAACAGATTGTTCGCTGCGGACGGAATGTCAGCCAGATTCCTGAAAAAATTGGTCACCCCGAGATCGATCACCGAAGGGGTCACATAGCGATAGCCCTCGGCAACCGGTTTGGCCACGGCCCGATCGAAGTCCTGATTGAATTGATCCGAATTTCTGTTGAACGACTCGAGCGGATCTGACGGATGCCGGCTCTGGAAGCTGGAACACCCAGAGAGGAACAGCAGAATCAATAGTATCGCAGGAATCCTTTTAAACACGATGAACGGTCCAATTGAAAATTAAGATCTGGCGCAGATCATACACAACACCGGTTGCCAGGGGGATTGTAAACCCTATAGAAAAAAAAACTAAATATTCTCGAAATAGAGTTCTGTTTTCTTTATCCTTGGCCGGATGAGTGACACCATCTATAACAGTGCAATGGCACTTCGCTTCAGAGGCTACCTGCCGGTTGTCGTCGATGTCGAGACCGGCGGTTTCGATGCCAAAAAGGACGCCCTGCTGGAGATCGCCGCCACCACCCTGGCCATGGACAAGCAGGGATTGCTCTATCCCGCAGAGACCTTTGCCCACCATATCGCACCATTCGAAGGGGCGAATATCGACCCGAAAGCCCTGGAGTTCAACGGCATCGACCCTGACCATCCATTCCGTGAGGCCCTGACCGAGTCCGACGGACTGAAGCAGTTGTTTACACCGATTCGCAAAGCGATCAAGGCAAGTGGCTGCAAAAGAGCCATCCTGGTGGGACACAACGCCTTTTTCGATCTCGGCTTTCTCAACTCGGCGGTCGAACGCTGTGGTATCAAACGTAACCCCTTCCACCCGTTCAGCACCTTCGACACCGTCTCATTGGCTGGTATGGCCTATGGCCAGACCGTACTGGCCAAAGCCGCCAAGGCGGCAGGCCTGGAGTGGGACAGCAGCCAGGCCCATTCAGCGATCTACGACACCGAACAGACCGCCCGACTCTTCTGCACGATCATCAATCAGTGGCAGCAGGCGTGTGGCACACCGGCAGCGATCGAATAGCAGGGGTTGGTTGACTTTCGGGCTTTCTCTGAAGAAGAGTAAGAAGTCCGCAAATGAACGCGAAATAAACGCCAATGGTGTTTAGGCGGCATATCTCCAGGCAGTCAGAGATAGCAAGAGAGCGATTTAAACGATCCTGAACCGTTGTTCAGAATCACGATGTAGGTGTTTGAGGCATGCGGTGGGAATTGGTTTGTTCAATCAAATCCCAAACCAGCTGTATAAAAACTGAGTCTTATTAAAACTTTGCTGCGGCTTACGATAGGTGATCCAGCTCATCGACCA
>JAHRHW010000257.1 GCA_019100305.1 Candidatus Thiodiazotropha taylori
GATCGATTGATTCTCTATGCACAACCCATTGCGGATTTGCAGAGTGATGATTTGATAATAAAGGGAATTGAGATATTGGTCAGGATGAGATCCCAGGAAGGAGAGCTTATACCGCCGGGTGCTTTTCTGCCGTCAGCAGAAAGGTATGATTTAATAGATCGTATCGACTACGCGGTGATTGAAAAAGTTATGCAGCTTCTGGCCAAGTCTGGCGCCGATTACCCTGACTGTTTTATCAATATTTCAGGAATGACTTTAAGTCGAAATGAACTTTCACCCAAACTCAGATTGCTACTGGAAAAGTACCAGATAAACCCACACAAGCTGGTATTCGAAGTGACAGAGACGGCAGCGATACAAAATCTGACTAGCGCACTGAAGATTATCAATGAGTTGAAAGAGCTTGGTTGTCGATTTGCATTGGATGATTTTGGCTCTGGTCTATCCTCTTTCGGTTATCTCAAGAATCTTCCAATCGACTTCGTTAAAATAGATGGAATGTTCGTAAAGGAGATAAATAAAAGTCCTGTTGACAAAGGTATGGTCGAAGCGATTAAAACAGTTGCCGATACGATGGGGCTGGCTACCATAGCTGAGTTTGTCGAGGACAGTTTGATCCAGGAGGAGCTGAAAAGGATTGGTATCTATTATGGCCAAGGCTACAGTATTGCACGGCCTAAACCAATCGAAGACTATCTGAACAGTAAAAACGGACTAAGTAATATCATATGGTTGTCCACCTGAATGATGTCATAAGCAATTCAAATGTCTGGTGTAAGAGAAGATCAATCGTAGGGTAGAGTAGTTTATCGAGCTTAAGTGTTGCTCTTAATTGATTCCGTGATGCTTGATGATGCATCTGCCCTGATGTCTGGGGGTGTGAAGTAGATAGAAGCAAAAATAACAAACAAACTATCAATAATAATATTTGTTCATGGAATTATCAGGATTGCAGGCTGCATGAATAAAGAGATAACCCATTCATTCTACGCTACAACAGCACGGCTACTACAACGACTTATATATCCTCTATGTCGGCTATATTTCTTTAAATTAAAACGTGTAAGGCTTATTGATGCATCTGATATGAAAAAAACAGATACACCTCTTCTGCTTGCCGTTGCACCCCACACCAAGCACTCGGATGTGGTAATAGTTCCAGCTTCTGTTCCATTTCATTTGCTTCCTGTCAGATGGTTGGCGGATGAAAAAATTTTTACCAATCGAGTAAAGTCCTATTGGCTCAAGCTATGGGGTGCTATTCCAGTAAAGAGGAGTCTTCAAGGGGAGTTGCTGTGTGAAGACATCGATGCGATTCTTAAATTTACCCAAAGTGGTAGATGTGTGGGTGTGTTTCCTGAGTGCTGCCTGGTAGGAGGATATTTTGGCGAGTTGCACCAAAACCTGATAACACAGGCATTAGCAAGGAAGCTGCCGGTCTATCCAATCGGACTTAGTGTCTCAGAGACGTCTGCCTTGGATGAAAAACTCAAAGAGCCGCACTCAAAAAAATCGGTGCAGATCGGTGCGATACTATCCAAGCCGGAAGATCTGCTCGATCGATGGACAAGTTTGTAGTTAGAGTCTATAAGGGGTTATTCGATATGCATCTGCCCAGGCTCAAACGGATCGAAGGAAAAGTGATGGTATAAATCACTCTCTGCTTCCGACCAGCCACCGTAATCCAATGTCTGATCTTGTGGAAGGTAGCCTTCAACATCGCTGAGTAAGAATCTCAGTATAACGAAACTGTAGCCAGGTCCACCATCACCCATCTCACCGTCAGACTGGCCAAGGTGGTTGTGAATATCCCCATCTGGAAATCCGTAGTTGGCATAGACATAGGGAGGGGTTCCATACTGATACGAGAACGCAAAAAAGATGTCGATGCCATCAATTCCTTCGCCACCGGCACCCGTGCTTAGGTCACCATCTGAGTTGAAGTTTATACTGATGCTTTGACTCAGCACCTGTTGTGCTTCTATTTCGCCGTTGCTAGGAATTGCATCTCTCTCTGTGGGAATATCACCTGCAAAATCAAACCTGATATAGAGAAACAGCTCGTCAGTGCCCATAGAGAGTGCAATCAGGTCAACAGGTGGGTAGTCAACAGAATTCTCGTAATCAGGTGCCCCACCTGGCGCCACCTGATGGTCATGTGCCTCTTCAGTGTAGTTAACGCTATAAACAGAACGAAAATTTTCAGGCCAGGGTTCTGAAAAAACGACTGAGTTTATCGGAGTGCCATTGTAGGAATCATCGTTGCTATTTCCACCACCACCACAACCATACAGCAGGATCGAAAAGAGAAGGATACAGCATAATTTAATTAGAAAGGCCCCAGTCATTTTGATACCAATGAGTTTATTCCTATCTAATATTAGCGATCAGAATTTGGAAAAATTAAGAGGAGTTGAAATTGATCCCTTCATGATCGAACGGCCATGAAATTAATTTATAGCGTGGGGTTGCATCCCTCTAGAGACGTAACCTCAAAGCATGGGATTGATTAATTCAGCTTCTCTGTTGTAAGAAGGCAGAGGTTTGAAGGGATGACAGAATGAGTCAGCAAGGCGTTGTGATACGATTTATAAAAGACTTTAGTTGCTTTTCTATATGGATCTTACACAGCCACAGGTCAGTTTGCCTCTGTCTCTGTGGCTGTGTCGTATGGGTAGAGTTGAATTCCAACGCGAGTTAGCTCGTGTGCTCTTCAACACGGACTCATTTTCTGCTGTTTAAAGTGAGCATGCCGATCAAGCCAGGGCCAAATAACCAGACTGCAGCGGGAACCGGCACCGCACTTACATCATTGCCATCGGATACATCGAGTTGAATATCAATTGTGGTCGGTAGCAGTGATCCGCCTGCAAGAAAGGCGTAATAGTGCTCAGCGGGATCAAAGTTTCTTGGGTTCAACGATCCGGTGATGTCATTCGTCGTGTCCGGTGCAATATAGTCTGAGCCCCAACTATAGATCTCCCAGTCCACAACATTGTCATTAAAGAACTGAGTCACATCCACATTCGTATCAGACAGGGCAAGAAAAGCGCTTGGATTGTTATACAGAGCATTATTCGGATTTGTGGTGAGCGCAAAACCCAATGTGGTGCCTAGTGTGCTATAGCTGCTGGTCGTCACTTGGATATCCATCTGTCCATCCCAGCCACTAGCAAGGTCGAATCTGACGATATCAGCGGCGACGGTACCTGTGGCGCCATTGATATTAACCGGGTATTGAGGGTTGGAGAGATCCAGTTGGGAGCTATACTGTGCGGTTGCTGCGATGGCATTGCAACTGGCTACCATCATCAATGCGGCTATCCATTTTATGTATTGTCGATACTTCATATACATCTCCTTGTTTTTGACTAGTGGAAGTAGCTTTGCCTTGCAATGTTGATGTCTCAACCTGTGCAGCTATGACAATATCCATTTGATTCACTGTTAAACACTAGGGTTTACCCTATTCTGTGAAGCGAAATGACGTATTAAATGTGAAGCACTCGACCCTTTAAATATTTAGCTCCGAATAGGTTCTATTTGATCGTTCTGCGTGAAAATGGGTAATCAGTTGGGAATTGTGTGATGAAAGTGAATTGAGATCTGTGTACAGGTTCATATGATCCTGAAGATATAAGGCGCGTTACCAGAGGGATTCTTGGTGTCTCTAGATTAAGCGGGATTATTTAGTTTAATTACTGGTCCGAATTTACCAATTGATGGATTTGACGATAATTACTTTCTATAAATCCAGGAAAAACAGTGGTTTCAGCTATGTGAGAATACGTTAAACCCGTTTACAATATCCATAATATGAAAAGGCGGTTTTTTTAATCAACAACGACTCAACAGCGTGTTAAGACCATGGCAGATAAAATATACGAAGGTATTCACAACGCCCCGAAAGGCGCAATGAACCCTACCGGCAACATCATTCGTGATGCCTGGGTTTTTGGCTTGATTCCGGAGACTGAATCCTGCGAAGGCTGGACGGTTCAGAGGATCACCGATCTCTATGACAAGGTTACTCTGGAGTGGGAAAAATATGGACACTTGGTGTCGAATCTACCGGAAGATCTGGCTGAAAGGCATAGCCGAATCTATCAAAAGGCGGTCACAGAGGCGAAGGCGAAAGGGTGGGATCCTGAATTGGGTGAGGATGACTGAGGTTTACAGACATGGGGGAAAAACTCAGTGAAATCTTCTTTAGGCCGGATGAACTGGCCTGTGAACGCCTGACCATTCCGGCTCCTCTCTACAATCAGTGCCGCCTCATATTGAGTCGTTGTCAGTACGAACATGTTTTTATACCGGTTCGTAGCATGCAAATACAGGCCGTGCTGGATGAGGAGGAGGTGATTTTTATCGATAACCAGGCCTATGCCGTTAAGGATGGCCAGGGTGGTAAGTTGATTCGACTGGCCTGGAAGTTTCGTCGCGATCTCGATCGGGATAATCTGACCGAACCGGCACCAATCGATATGATCTATTATGACGAGAAGGCCAGAGAGCTCCATAATCGCCTGATCGGCGAGTTTAAGAAAGCCATGGATCTACTTGAGGAACGGGCCAAAGAGCATGGCTGTGAACCCAAAGTCAAACGGGTCCTGCCCTTTCCAAAAGCAGATTCCTGATCAGCGTCAGCCGTCTCGGTTAGCCGGTCAGTGCGGCGAATACACTGGGTAGTCTCTCCGGCAGGCGTTCCACATTATCCACGATAGAGTAGCCGTTCTCGCCAAAGATTCTGGACACATAGCGGTCGGCGTTGGGATCAAGGGTCAGACAATAGGTATAGACCCCCTGCATTGCCAGGTCTTCGACCGCTTTTTTGGCATCGTGTCGTAGGTACTGAGGATCCCGCTCATCGATATCCGCCGGCTCTCCGTCGGTAACTAGCAACACCAGTCTTTTTTGTGCATTCTGCTCAGTTAAATGCCAGCCGGCATGACGCAGCGCCGCACCCATCCTGGTGGAGAGTCCCCCCTTCATACCTGCCATACGTGCTTTGGCTTCATCGTCGTAGCTCTGTTCGAAGTCCTTAAAGCGATAGTACTGGACATCATGACGGCCATCCGATGCAAAGCCGTGTACGGCAAAGTTATCACCAATGGAGTCGATCGCCCAGGATAGCAATCCTGCAGACTCTCGTGTCAGGTCGAGAATGCTCTCCTGATCCTCATAACCCTCTTCACCTTCGGCGATATCACCAATCTTTTCATTGGTCGATTCAGAGAGGTCGAGTAATAGCACAATCGAGAGATCACGGACATGGCGCGTGATACGAATGTTGATTCGCGGATCGGGCATAACGCCGCGGCGGATGTCTATCATTGCCCGAACGGCCGCGTTGAGATCCAGCTCTTCCCCCTCTTCGTAACCTCGGCGTCGGACAATGCCCTGAGGCTGCAGTGCATCGATCAGATGGCGGATACGTGAAGCGATTGGTTTATGCTTGGTGAGGATCTCGTCCATGATCTCGGGATCGCCAACGCCTTGCTTACGCTCTATGACGGTAGCCCATTCGGGACGCGCAAGTTGTACATGGTAGTCCCACTCATTGTAGTGGTAGGGATCGGATACCGGCTCCACCCCTTCCATCTCATTGTAACTGACTCCCATATCTTCGTAGGGGAACAGCTCAGTCGCCAGCACCAGGATCTCATCCGGATTGTCGTGAGTCATCTCCGAGTCGAGGTCGTTGACGAACTCCATCAGACTGACGTAGCGACGAACCGTGTGCTGTGAAGTGGGCAGATAGTCGACACCCTGAGATTCAAACATGTTTTCAGAGAAATCCCAAAAATAGCGATTGTCGTCTCGATAGGGGATCGGCCACTCAGATAGGATACGCACACTGGGGATCTTGGCAATTTCGACAATTTTGTTGTAGAAATCGATACCCGCCATCCAGGACAAGCGTGGATTGTAAGGATCCTCTTCCAATTTGGTTACAAAATCATCGGCTACCTGATTGATTACATCACTCTCATCACGATAATCGCGATCCATAATGGCGCGGGTTGTTCGCATCATCAGGTCCATGGTCTCGTGCGGTTTGCCATAATCGTCGTTCTCACCAGGTTCGGATGTGAAGAACTGCAACCAGAGTTTGCGTAAACCGGGGAAATTGCTGTAGGCAAGGTACTCGATACGAGCATCCTCGAACAGTTCTATCATGCGCATTTGTGCCTGTGAGAGTTGCTCCGCTGAGATCGGTTCACGGGTATAGACCATGTGCGCGGCAGCATGAGCGGCGGTGGCCCGATAGACCTCCATTCCATCAATGCCACGGAATGGATCGAAGGCATCCGGTACATGGATCTGAAAACTCTCGATATAGGGGCGAATGCCCTGGCGGGACTCGAAGTCGCCTGCCGTGGGTCGCATGAAAAAGGCACGTGCCCAGAGTGCGCGTAAGTAGAAGTTGAGCTTACGTTGATTGTCAATGAACAGGGTGCCGCGTCGCTCGATTCTCCAGTCTGAGCGACGC
>JAHRHW010000258.1 GCA_019100305.1 Candidatus Thiodiazotropha taylori
GTAACAGCTCCGGCAACTCAGTCACGGGCTCCATGAAGATCGGATCGACCTGGCCGCGCACCCGTATCGCGCGACTCAGATCACGTCCGGTGGCACCCTGAATCGGCTCCTCTCCCGCCGCATAGACCTCGGTCAGGATCAACAGGTCCGATCTGGAAAGCACCTGAACGAAATCCTCGAACTGCTCCTGGGTCCGGGTATAACGGTGGGGTTGAAAGGCGACCACCAGCCGCCGCTCCGGCCATCCATCCCGTATCGCTTCGAGGGTCGCCTGAATCTCCCGTGGGTGATGGGCATAATCGTCCACCAGCATCACATGCTTGCCATCCACCAGACAGTCTCCACGGGTCTGAAAACGCCGACCGATGCCGGCGAACTTACTCAGCGCAGATTGGATATGCCGGGGATCCGTGTGGAGCTCAAGTGCCACACAGGCGGCGGCCAGGGCATTCAGCACATTGTGCCGGCCGGGCAGGTTCAGGGTGACCTGTAAGGCCAGATCCTGGTCTTTGACATACAGTCTGAAATGGGTCTGCAATCCTTCGCTGTGGACTTCGGTCGCCTGCACATCCGCATCCGGGCTGAAGCCGTAAGTGGTAATCGGGCGTGTCACCTCAGGCAGCAGATCCCTGACCACCGGATCATCGATGCACATCACCGCCTGACCGTAGAAAGGCAGATGGTGGAGAAACTCCAGAAAGGTTCCACGCAGACGATTGAAGTCACCCCCGTAGGTGGACATGTGGTCCGCATCGATGTTGGTCACTACCGCCAGCATCGGCTGCAGATAGAGGAAAGAAGCATCACTCTCATCTGCCTCTGCCACCAGATACTCACCTTCGCCCAAACGGGCATTGGCGCCGGCGCTGTTCAATAGCCCGCCGATCACAAAGGTCGGATCGAGCCCGGCCTCGGCCAACACACTGGTCACCAGACTGGTGGTGGTGGTTTTTCCATGGGTACCGGCAACCGCGATGCCATATTGGAAACGCATGATCTCGGCCAGCATCTCTGCCCTGGGTACCACCGGTATCCGATCCTGGCGTGCGGCCACCACTTCCGGGTTCTCCTCTTTCACCGCACTTGAGATGACCACCGCATCCACACCATCGACATGCTCAGCCTGATGCCCGACATCGACCTTAGCGCCCAGCTCCACCAGGCGCGCGGTAACCCGACTCTCGCGCTGATCCGAACCCGATACCTGATACCCCAGATTGATCATCACCTCGGCAATACCACTCATGCCTGCACCGCCGATACCGACAAAGTGGATCCGCCGCATACGACCCATGCTGTTCGGATTGTGGTGGCTTCGCAGTAGCTCATTCATGATCCAAGGATCTCCAGGCAGTAGCGTCCCAGATTGGCTGTTGCATCGGCACGGGACTGTTCACGGGCAGCCTTGGCCATCTGTAGCAGCGACTCACGACTGGCACACAGGTTCTTCAGGCGGCCAGCCAGATCAGCGGCATTCAGATCGGACTGCTGCACCAGCTGTGCTGCTCCGGCCTCAACCAGAAACTGAGCGTTATGGGTCTGATGGTCATCCACCGCATGCGGATAGGGCACAAGAATCGACCCCAGTCCGGCAGTGGCCAGCTCGGTGACCGTCAGAGCGCCGGCTCGGCATAACACCAGATCGGCCCAGCCATAGGCCTCCGCCATATCCCTCTCAAAGGCCTTGATCTCTGCTGCCACACCCAGTTGACGATAGCAGTCGATGGTCTCCTGCAGCAGTTTCTCACCGGCCTGATGACGCACCAGTGGGCGCTTCTCCGGGGTGAGCAGAGCCAATGCCTCGGGCAGGGTCTGATTGAGCGCCTGGGCACCCAGAGATCCACCCAGCACAAGCAATCTGATTGGTCCGTTGCGTTGGCTGAAACGGGCTTCCGGCTGCAGCAGATCGACGATCTCCTGACGCACAGGATTACCCACCGTCTCAGCCTGGGCCTCGGCACCGAAACTGCCGGGAAAGGCCTCGAATACTTTGTTGGCGAAGCGCGCCAGAATCCGGTTGGTCAAACCGGGAATGGCATTCTGCTCCTGAATCACCAGTGGAATTTTCATCAACCTGGCAGCAACCCCGCCAGGCCCGGTGACAAAGCCACCCATGCCCAGTACCAGATTGGGTTGTACCTGACGCAGCAGACGATAGGCCTGCAGCAGTGAGCGACTGACCACCCAGGGCGCCATGATGCGACGCTTCAGACCGCTACCCCGTAAACCCTTCACTTCCAGGGTGCGGATCGGAAAGCCATATTCCGGTATCAGGCGATTCTCCATACCGCCACTGCTGCCGAGCCAGGTGATCCGGCAGTTATGATTATGAAGCCACTGGGCGACCGCCAGTGCGGGAAACAGGTGCCCGCCGGTGCCACCGGCCATAACCATTACATGAGGCTCCATGATCGCCTCCCTTCCCTTTCACGGTCCGGCGATTTGCGGGACTCGTAGTCGATGCGCAGCAACAGGGCGATCATCAGGCAGGCGACGATGATGCTGTTGCCCCCATAGCTCATAAACGGCAGGGTCAACCCCTTGGTCGGCAACATACCGACATTGACACCGATGTTGATAAACGCCTGCATACCGAGCCACAACCCCAGACCATAGGCGGTATAGGTGGAGAAACGCTGCCCTGCCGCTTCCGCCCTGACACCGATCTGAAACGCACGCCAGGTGATAAAGGCAAACAGCAGAATGATGCCGAGGGTGCCGAGCAGGCCGAACTCCTCACCCACCACGGCCATGATGAAATCGGTATGGGCCTCCGGCAGATAGAACTGCTTCTGGATGCCGTTACCCAACCCCACACCGGTGAACTCGCCCCGGCCAAAGGCAATCAATGCCTGGGAGAGCTGAAAGTCGGTATTGAAAGGGTCATCCCAGGGATTGAGAAAGGTGGTGAAGCGCTGCCAGCGATAAGGGGTGAAAAAGATCAGCGCAAAACCGGCCACCATCGAGAAGAGAATCAGGGTAACGAACTGATAAAGCACCACGCCACCGAGGAAAAGCATCCCCAGGGCGGTGGCAAACAGCACCACCGTGGTACCGAAATCGGGCTGCAGCAGAATCATCGCACTGGTGATGATCAGCAGCAGCATCGGTTTGGCAAAGCCCCAGAACGAGCGGGCAACCTCATCCTGACGACGCACCAGATAACCCGCGATATAGAGCACCATGAAGAGCTTCATGAACTCGGAGCTCTGCAGATTGAAGACGCCCAGGGGCACCCATCGGGTAGCGCCGTTAACGGTCTTACCCACCCCGGGAATCAACACGATGAGCAGCAGGAACATACCAAGGAAGACCAGCATCGGTCCGGCTTTGCGCCACTGCTCCATCGGGATGCCGAAAAACAGTGCGGCGCCGATCAGACCGAGAAACATGGCAAACAGATGGCGATAGACATAGAAGAAGGGGGAACCGGCAAGCCGGTCACCGACGGTCATCGAAGATGACGCCACCATCACCAGCCCAAAACCGAGCAGCAGCACAGAGGCACCCAGCAGCCACCAGTCAATACTCGGCTCCAGAGGTTTGGCCGCGCGGGCATCCATCGCCTGAGGTCGTCTGTCGCTCATGCTTCGAACGCCTCCACCGCTGCAATGAAGGCCTCACCTCGCTGCTCATAATTACTGAACATATCGAAACTGGCACAGGCCGGTGACAGGAGAACCCGATCCCCGGGCTGGGCCAGGCGATGGGCTGAAGCGACTGCCTCGTCCATGCTCTGCACATCGACCAGTTCGACCCGCCCTTCCAGCACAGACCGAATGGTCGGTGCATCACGACCGATTAATACCACACCTCTGGTTGTCTTCACTGCCACTTCAACCAGCTCACTGAAATCCGCGCCCTTGCAGTCACCACCGGCAATCAACACCGTGCGGCTCTCTCCCTGATCCGGATGCAATCCATTCAATGCAGAGATCGTTGCCCCCACATTGGTGCCTTTTGAGTCGTTGTACCAGCGAAGCCCCGCCTTATCTGCAACCCACTGGGTGCGATGCGGCAGACCGGTATAGCTGCGCAGGGCAGCCAGCATATCGTTCTGTGGAAAACCGGCGGCACTGCCCAGAGCCAAAGCCGCCAGGGCATTGGCCTGATTATGGCGGCCGGGAATTCTCAGCTCACTGACCGGAATCAGTGGTACATGTCCCTCACTCAGCCAGCTCACCCCATCCTGCTCATGCAGACCGAAGTCACTGGCCTCCGGCGCCAGCAGGGTAAAGCCGAGAGACTCAGAAGCCTCATCCACCATTGCCGCGACCATCGGATCGTCCCGGTTGACCACAGCGACTTCAGCCTGATGGTAGACCTTGGCTTTGGTATCTGCGTAATCCTGCAGATCCCGATAACGATCCATATGGTCTGCCGAAACATTCAGCACCACCGACGCCTTGGGCTTTAACGACCAGGTACTCTCCAGTTGAAAACTGGAGAGCTCAAGAATATAGAGATCCACCTCATCATCCAGCAGGTCGAGTGCCGGCTCTCCCAGGTTGCCGCCCACCGCAACCTTCACACCCGCCATACGAGCCATCTCGCCGAGCAGGGTGGTAACGGTGCTCTTGCCGTTGGAGCCGGTAATCGCTATCACCGGTGCATTGGCCACTCTGGTAAACAGCTCCACATCCCCCAGCACCTCGACACCACGCTGCATGGCCGCCTGGATCAACGGCTGATCCAACGCCACCCCGGGACTCACCACCAATCGACTGGCCGCTTCAAACACCTCTTCCTGGAAACCGCCGAGAAACAGCGCCATGTCCGGCAACTCCTGGCGCAGTGACTCAAGACCGGGGGGATTCTCCCGGCTGTCGGTCATCGCCAGGGAGACTCCCTGCGCTGCCAGATAGCGGGCACAGGAGAGCCCGGTCTTACCCAGACCCACAATCAGCGTTTTACCCTGCAGTGTCGATTGCTCTGACATTAACGTATCTTCAAACTCGCTAAACCGACCAGCACCAGAATGACAGTGATGATCCAGAAACGAACGATTACCCGAGGCTCGGGCCAGCCCTTCAACTCAAAGTGGTGGTGCAGTGGGGCCATCCGGAAAATACGTTTTCCGGTCAGCTTGAAAGAGGCCACCTGTAACATTACCGAGACGGTCTCGATGACGAACACGCCACCCATGATGAACAGCACGATCTCCTGACGCACGGCCACCGCAACCACACCCAGTGCGGCGCCGAGCGCCAGCGCACCCACATCCCCCATGAACACCTGGGCGGGATAGGTGTTGAACCAGAGAAAACCCAGCCCGGCGCCGACCAGGGCGGCACAAAACACAATCAATTCACCCACCCCGGGGAGGTAGGGAATCTTCAGATAGGTGGCGAAATCCGCATGGCCGGTGGCATAGGCGATGACCCCCAGCGCTCCCCCGACCATCACGGTGGGCAGGATCGCCAGGCCATCCAGACCGTCCGTCAGATTGACTGCATTGGATGAGCCGACGATCACCAGATAGCTGAACAGAATGAACACCGGCCCCAGATCCAACGAGACATCTTTCAGGTAGGGGATCAGCAGTGCCGTCTCTGTCGGCGAGCTGGCCGTGGTAAAGAAGACCACCGAAGCCCCCAGGCCGGCCACCGACTGCCAGAAATATTTCCAGCGCGCCGCAAGCCCCTTAGGATCATTCAGCACCAGCTTCTTATAGTCATCCACCAGGCCGATCAGACCGAAGATCAGGGTCACAATCAGCACGATCCAGACATAGCGATTGTCCAGATCGGCCCACAACAGGGTGGCAATCGCAATCGCAACCAGGATCAGAGCACCACCCATGGTGGGCGTGCCGGCTTTGGAAAAGTGGGTCTCTGGCCCATCATCCCTTACCGTCTGGCCGATCTGATGAAAGCTCAAACGACGTATCATCATCGGTCCCAGCGCCAGGGAGATCAACAGAGCGGTCAGCACACCCAGAATGGTTCTCAGGGTCAGATACTGAAATACCCGGAATCCCCCATCGAATTGCACCAGCCACTCAGTCAGATATAACAACACAATCAGCCCCTCCCCTCGGACATCAAACGCTCAACTACCCGGTCCATGCCCGCGCTGCGAGATCCTTTGACCAACACCGCATCCCCTCTTCGGACTGCTGCATGCAATGCATCCACCAGTTGATCCAGTTCGCTAAAGGCCATCCCCCCGTCACCGAAACTCTGCACAGCCTCGCGACTCAACTCGCCCAGGGTGTAGAGGTGCTCCAGCCCCGCCTGTCTCGCCCGCTCACCGATACCGGCGTGCATGGCCGCGGCTTCATCGCCCAGCTCCGCCAGATCCCCGAGCACCAGGTAGCGGGACCCGGTGGCACCGCGCAGCACCTCGATCGCCGCATCCACGGAATCCGGATTGGCGTTATAACTGTCATCGATCAAGCGATAGCCGGCGGAGGTATGGTGCAAGCGCAGACGTCCTGCCACCGCCTGCACCCCGGCCAATCCCAT
>JAHRHW010000259.1 GCA_019100305.1 Candidatus Thiodiazotropha taylori
GCGGCCCATTGGTTGCCACGGTACTGGATCTGATCGAGCGTGGGGGTATCGCCATCGCACTGCTGGATGTCTCGGCCACTGCTCATATGCCCGATGTACTGGAGATGCCCTATCGGGCGCAAGTGCGTCATGGTGCTGAACCAGGCAGCCGCGCCTATACCTATCGACTCACCGGCCCTACCTGCCTGGCCGGTGACATCATCGGGGATTATGCATTCGAGCAACCCCTGCAGATCGGTGAGCGGATCGTCTTTGAGGACATGATTCACTACACGATGGTGAAAACCACCCAGTTTAACGGTGTCCCGCATCCGGCCATCGCGATTCGACATGAACAGGGTGAGTTCGAAGTGATCAGACAATTCGGCTACGACGATTATGAGAGCCGACTCTCATAATGGTGCTTACGCGAACCCTATTCGGTGGGGCATGGCCCCACCATTCTTGCTGAATCTATTCCGGACAGCAGTGCCTTGATGGGAGAGGGTTTGGAGAGAGAGTGTACGCGATGCGTTTCACCTGACTAAAGGCTGGGTTTGTGTTTACAGACACTAGCCAAGCCGGTCAAAGATCTCCTGAATCGATTCGATGGATGCCTCAATGTGTTCCAGCATCATGGCGTCCCGAGTTGCATCCGAATCGTTGTAACTGTGAAACATCCGGACTGTATTTCGTATCTGCCAGGTCAGCTCTTTGATCAACAACTCGATCTCATTGAATTCACCCAGGACCTGCTCATCAACCCCCGACAGCTCTCTCTCCTTACACAGCCATGCAGTAATTTCACTACTCAACAGGCCGGACTCATCCAGGGTAGAGCGTATTCTGCAGGTGACAGCGGCAATCGCGGAAAGCTGCTTCGCATCTTGCTGATCGATTCGCTCCTTGAGCTCCAACAGATTTTCGTGAATATCGTCCAGTGCCTGCTTTGCCTCTCTAAGAATATCGATCTGCTTACCCAGATTTTTTGCATAATCCTTTGGACAATCATCAGCCCTCAGTCTGACCGGTTGCAGGCCTGACTTTTTGATGATGGACATGGTTGCCCGATAGACTTCGTAACCATTGGTGGTAGGGTTAAGCTGCAGGTATGGCTTGATATCACCAAGGGTTCGCTGGCTGTTTCGAAATGACTTGACCCGGATGGAGTGGATACTGTCAGTCATGTTTATGATCTTTCCAGGATTACCGAGCTGCTCCTCGTTCAGGGCGAATGGATAGCCTGCGCCAAAGCAGTCCTCATGATGCTCTATCACGGCGCGGGAGACCTCTGGATAGATGCCGGGTACTGAGTCAGCAATAATCTTACCCACGATGACATGCGCACGAACGGTACTCCACTCCTGAGCGGAGAGTTTTCTGTTGCTGCAGACGATATTGGGATCCAGATGAAGCAGTCCTATATCATGCATCAGGGCTGCAACCAGGATATCCCGCCGCTCATCCATGCTCAGTCCCATCTCCCGTGCGATCATGCTAGAGAGCCAGGCGGAGAAGATGCTCTTTTCAAACTCGGAATGCATCTGTGCTTCAAGCACGGTCAGTTTCTGAGTCAGGAGTGGATGCAGTCTCTCCAGTTGCAAAAGCTTTTCGAACTCAGGTCCATATTTCAGGGCCTCATTCACTCTGTTCAGATCAGGGTATTTTTCCAACAGGCGTCTGAATTCAGTGATCAGGGTCTGGGTATCTGCCTGATGTTCCAGACCGATGTGAATATCCAGAGGCTTTAGTAGCTTGTGCTTGATCAGCTGCTGTCGTACATCCCGATCGATGTTGATGCCCTTACGCGCCAGGAGGACGCCTTTGTCATTCAGAATATCGGATGTGGTGAACGCCTGGTTTCCCTTGCTTGAGATCTCTGACAAGTGAACAGAGTAGAAACCGTTCTTGGCTTGGTCTGTGTACTGCTGAATTAACTCTTCCATTACTACCACGTTCTACAGCTACGTAGTTTTTACGACTTAAAAACTATCCCAGATTACAAATTTTTTTTGGTCGTTATTCTGTTATATGGAATCTTTAATCAAATCCCTGTCAGACTCACTCAACGGCCGACGCTCACTTTACTTGAGAGACTCAGGGCTTAGGATCTGATTATGCCAATCCAACAACCCCTGCCCCGAATATTTGCATCAATCAAGGGGACAACAGGGTCGCTTGGATGAGCGTTAGGCCAGGCTTTCGATCAGAGGGATCTCTTTACCGTCAATTCCGGCTTTCAACTGACGACTCTGAGTCAAAACTCGACGGCATATTTTTTTATCCAGAAGGGCTACAGCCTGACGCTCCAGATACTCAGCGCCCTTCTCATCACCCGCATCCCGTAACCGAACAGCCATCACTTCCAGTTCACGAACTGATGCCTGTTTAACCATATGTCGAAAGCCTCTCGGTTTCGAACTTGTATCATCCATGCCCGGAAGCCGTTCATTACCAGTCAACATGTCACTTCCCCCGCTTAATTTTCAATCCATTCTTTATTGGACTTTTAACCCTGTATGAGACAATCACAGCTGCTCTGCCCCCTACAGACCTCAAACCCTCTACCAGCTTGGGATTCCTCCACCGAAATCGGTGATCAACCGAACTGAAAGCCAGAATTATTCAGTCAGTTACAATAAATAATAGATGTTTAAATAATCTCTGAAGTGACCTATGACACCGATACTTTGTGACAAATTACTGCGTGATCAAATAGCAGCAGTAGGTCGACCCGGAAGTCTATAAAGCACTCTGTGGCTGAGGTAGCCACTTGGAATGCAAATCTGCCTCTACCGGTCTGTTCTGATCAAGCTGCCCGGATCATAGCCCGCAGCCAGGACAATCATCTCGATCCCCGACCACTTTTCAGCGGTGATTTCAGGTTGTCGCGAAAGTACCCACAGATACTTTCTGCTCGGCATACCGACCACCGCATAGTCATAATCGCTGCCAAGCCCCAAAATCCAGTAATCTCCCCAGAACAGACTCCAACCCAGCAGGGAGACAAAACTGACCTCTAACTTTGCATTCGTGCTGCTGTCCACGATACGAGCAACTCCCTTTGCTTCGTCCATCTCACCCTGCTGATCCCTGCAGCGATTGATGACCTGAATCTCACCGCCCTCAAGCTGCTTATAATTGGCCGTCACTTCGCCTATACAGTGGTTCTGAAACCGGTTGGGCAATCTGGCTATTTCGTACCACTTGCCAAGATAACGCTGCAGTTCGACACTGGACACTGTCTTCAACTGTGATTGATGCTCTGCACAGCCAATCACCGTGCCTGACAACACTACTGTCAGGCAACCCATCAACAGGAGTTTGAAGTTGCTTTTCACGAGCTGAGGTCGAGGTTTTTTACCGGATCATCGATCCAGCTCTTGTCCTGCTGCCAATCGATCGATGGATCATCCACAAAGAGCTCGATCTCGTTGCCATCCGGGTCCTCGAGATAGATGCTCTGACTGACTGTGTGGTCGGAAAGACCATGGATCTGAATACCTGCCTGACTGAGTCGATCGAGCGCCTGCTTCAGGGCGCTCAGATCATTGCCCACTTTCCAGCCGACATGATAAAGCCCAACACGGCGACCCTGTAGCGGACCCGGCGCCTCGCCCACTTCGATCAGCAGTAACTCATGATGGCTACGTCCACCGCTGAACATGACCCCTTTGCCGCCAAAGATCTCACCCTGTGCCTGCAGGCCCAGAACTGCTGAGTAAAAATCTCTTGAAGCCTGCAGATTCTTCACATATAACGCCACATGGCCAAGCTCTATCATCGTGTAATCCCACTGTTGTCAGTTGTCATTCTGGTCCGAACTCTGGGTGCGGGAATCTTATCCCGATCGAGTATCTCCGGATAGAGTCGCCAATAGTACTCGATGCGGGAAGCTCGCCGTCCCAAATTCGATTCCAGACGACGCCGTTCTGCCTCCTGCAGCGTCGGCAGGGTCAGCAGCGCGGGGGCTATCCAATCCAGATAACGTTGCACCAGGGCACTGCTCAGATCATCCGGCCAATCTTCTGTCAGTCCAAAGCTTGGTATACCGGCTCGCTCGAATCGCTCACCCTGGTCGGTTTCGGCATACTGACGATGCACGTCCCAGGTCAGCCAGAGGTGATTGACGTGAAAGCCTGCTCTCTTCCTGACCAGCCTCTCCAGGCGATCGATCTCCCTGAAGTGGTGATCTCCACCAACCCCGGTACGCTCCAGGCAGCCTCGCCAGAAGCGGGGCTTATGATTGCTGTGTTTGGGACCCGGCTGCATCGACATCAGCAGTGCCAGCGGCTTTCGATCTGTCTCATCGAGTAACCACAACTCGCGCCGATCGGTTAAAGCAAAGGGTAGTTCATGTTGATGTTGCAGGATCTGTTTTATCAGCAGATCACACAGATCCGCGTGCCAATCGTCGCTCACCATCGGCGCTTTGATCAACCCCTCCTTTTCAGACCAGAGTCCGATCAGTTGCCAGGTATTGATCGATGCATGGGCATTCAGACTTCCCCAACCGCCATGCCGTACGATCTGTGACTCGATATGCCACACCCTGCCATTGGTCGTTGAGGCCCGTCCACCCTGCAGTTCAATGATCTGCAGAACACCCAGAAATGGATTCAAGCGACGTATCCCGTAGCAATTGACTGACGTGTTATCGATCATTCGCATGTTGCCAAAATAGTACGTAACTTTTTCGAAGCAGGTTCCACAACCTTCTGATATCCACTCGGAATCAACTTGTATCGATATTCAACTCCCTGTGCACCCTTCTCGACCTGCTGAAACTGGGATATAAAGTCGGCTTGTGTGGCTAGCTGCTCTTGATAGGCATAGCGGTCTACACCATTCATTGAATTTGCCCTCCTGATCCTGACACACCCGTTGTTGTCTTTAGGCCTAGGACAATAATTGTACAATTAAGTTTGTTTTGTACAATATTTTGTTCTAATATTTGTACCATCTGGAATTCAAGGAATTACCCCATCGAGAATCCATGAACCAGCAGACCAATCAACAAGAGCCTCTCCAGGTCCTGGAAAGCCAGGGATTGGCCTCTGTCACGCTGACAGCCCACTGGTCCGATGAACAGGCCTCTCATGAGGAGCGGCTGCATGTCGAGAAGTTCAGCATCTGGCGCGAGGCAGATATGCTGCCGTCGGAGATCGGCCGGAACCTTGCCGGGCTTCAGCAGGGGGACCGGCTGGAAGCCCTAATCCACCCCGGCGATTACACCGGGAGTTGGCGCTCAACACGCCAGATTGACACCAAAACGGCAAGTTTCAACCGCCATCATCGCCCGGGACTGGTGGTCATCCCCAGACTGGGACGCTTCTACCCGCAAGCTTTTTTCAAGGGAGTGGCCGGTATCTACCGTGAGGTGGTCGAGCCAGCCAGGATCATCGAACTGAATGCGGAACGCATCAAGCTGGATCTCAATCACCCCCTGGCCAGAACACGCATCAAACTGCAACTTGGTATCGACAGGGTTCTGCCGGGGCGTGACCAACACACTGGTCGTTGCGACAGCCTACTGGATGAGTTGCTGAAATTTCCGGGTCTGGCGACACCACTGCAGAGAGGAGAGGATATTGATTTCGGAGATGATGCCAACGGCCTGACACGAATGGATGACAGAACGGATGAAGCGTTCTACGCCACACCCCGTCTGATACAACATCTTGACTCCATGGCACGTCGGCACATCAATGCCCTCTACCGGAGATTGATCCCGCCTCAGGCCGAGGTACTTGATCTGATGGCAAGCTTTGATTCCCACCTGCAGGGGGCCGATCTGGGCAAGCTGCACCTGCTGGGTATGAACCAACAGGAATTAGTGAAGAACCGGCTTACAGAGAACCACATAACACAGGACCTGAACCAGAACCCAAATCTGCCGTTCGACAGTGACAGCCTTGATGCCATCCTCTGCACAGCCGCCATCGAGTATCTGACAAAACCCACCAAGGTTTTGGCAGAAACCCTGAGGGTGTTACGTCCCGGTGGTATTCTGGTGATCAGTTTCAGTAACCGATGGTTTCCAACCAAGGCGATCAGAATATGGAGCGAATTGCATGAGGTTGAACGGCTGGGCATGGTCACCCAGTGGTTTCGCCAGAGCGGCTATACCAATCTCAACACCTTCTCCGCCCGAGGCTGGCCACGCCCATACGATGACATCTACGCGGGTCAGACACCCCACTCCGATCCTGTCTATGCCGCATGGGGTTACAAGGTGGATTAATCCGCAAGCTTGCATCCCTGAGGGACCCAGATATAACCCGCTTCCACATCACCGAAAACCATGCCTTGGGCATTGAGTGCATAGAGACCGGCTATATAGAGACAGAACACTGCATCCAATGCATCCTCATTGGACTTCAACGACCTGCCTGCCAGCCGATCAATCTCTGCCGGATCGAAATAGTTTTGCAGATCCGGGCCGATTTCGAGCGGTAACATCGGGCTGTTGCATAGGCGCCCG
>JAHRHW010000260.1 GCA_019100305.1 Candidatus Thiodiazotropha taylori
GAGTCTGCAGAATCGTGAGATTTTCGAGCATGTGGTGTTTGGACAATACCGGGGCTATCGGGACGAGGAGAATGTCGACCCCAAATCACGTACTCCCACCTATGCGGCTATCAAGTGTTATATCGATAACTGGCGCTGGCAGGGGGTGCCATTCTTTCTCCGAGTCGGCAAGCACCTCTCTCATAGAATGACCGAAGTCTCTGTGTTTTTCCGTCCGGTACCGCTGTGTCTGTTTGGGCGGGATGATGTCTGCCAGGATCTTGAGCCCAATGTATTGACGATCCGCATTCAACCCGATGCGGGTATGGCGCTGAAGATAAGCAGTAAAAAACCGGGGGACGATCTCGAAGTCAGCTCCGTTGAAATGGATTTCAACTACTCAGAAACCTACGAGCATCCGATCAAGGATGCCTACGAACGGCTGCTGTTGGATGCAGTTAAAGGGGATGCAACCCTGTTTGCCCGTCGGGATGAAGTTGAATTTGCCTGGCGGTTTGTTACCCCGATCCTGCAGAGCTGGCAGGCGGAAAGCAAAAAACAACCACGATTCTATGCCGAGGGCAGTGAAGGTCCTGAAGAGGCGAACGAGTTGATGGATCGTTACAGCCGGCAATGGCGGGAGATTGAACAGTGACTGGCAAACGCATGGTTGTCGATCGAAGTGAGTTCAACACACGTGCCGTTGAGTGGATTGTCTCAAGCATAAAGCAGGTACTTGAAAAAGCTGACCACTGTCATCTGATGTTGGCCGGTGGTTCCACACCTTTACCTATCTATCAGCAGCTCGCACAGGATCGCGATATCCCCTGGTCTCGCCTCATTCTCTATTTTGGCGATGAGCGCTGTGTGCCGGATGATACGCCTGAAAATAATGGCTTCAGTGTGCTCGGGGCACTGTTTCCCAACGGTCCAGCGGAAGGGGTTACCATCCATCGCATGTGTGGTGAGGATCAACCGGATGAAGCGGCACAAGCCTATGAATCGATACTTCCTGAGCGTATCGATGTCTTACTGCTCGGTATGGGAGCGGATGGTCACACCGCTTCCCTGTTTCCCGGCTCAGCGGCACTGGATGAAGTCAGTCGAAGGGTGATGCCGGTGATTGGAAACAAACCTCCAATGCAGCGTCTTACCGTGACGCCACCCGTGATTCAACAGGCAACCCATCTGCTGCTTATGGCGCAGGGGGATGATAAGGCCGATGCGGTACGCTGGGCCTTGCAGGATGGCAGTGTGCCCGCTGCCCTGGCAAAAGATGGGGATTGGTTATTGGACAGTCTGGCTGGACGCTCCATTGTATACTCCCCGGCTGAATCGTTTTAATTCGAAGTTAGAGATACAGGAAGCCTCAATGTCTGATTCACAACAGTTTCATATCGGTCTTATCGGGTTGGGAGTGATGGGAAGAAATCTGGCCCTCAACATGGAGGAGAAGGGGTTTCCTGTCGCCGTCTGGAACCGGCGCAGCAGCAGCTTGAATGAGTTTCTGCAGGAGAATCAGGGCAAACAGTTTGGTGGGCATCCGGAGTTGAGCGGTTTTGTCGCCATGCTGGAACGCCCCAGGCGCATCCTGTTGATGATCAAGGCTGGTGATCCTGTTGATCAAGTGATCGAACAACTGCTGCCGCTGCTGGAGCCCGGTGACATCATCATGGATGGAGGCAACTCCTGGTTTGAGGATACGCAACGGCGTGAAGCCCGTCTGAGAGCGTTGGGCTTGCACTATGTGGGTGTTGGAATCTCCGGCGGTGAAGAGGGCGCCCGGCACGGTCCTTCAATGATGCCAGGAGGATCCAGTGACTCCTATGCCGAGGTTAAATCGGTGTTTGAAGCGATCACGGCACAAACCGAAGCCGGTCCTTGCGTCACCCACGTGGGACCTGACGGTGCCGGCCATTTCGTCAAGATGGTGCACAATGGTATCGAGTATGCCGACATGCAGCTGTTGGCGGAAGCCTATGATCTGATGGCGCGTGGGCTCGGCCTGCAGGAACCGGACATTGCGGAGGTGTTTGATCAGTGGAATCAGGGGCCGATGGAGTCTTTTCTGGTCGAGCTTTCCGCTCAGGTGATGAAAGTGAAAGATGATGAGACCGGCAAGCCGCTGGTCAGCCTGGTGATGGACAAGGCGGGACAAAAAGGTACCGGGCGCTGGACTGTTCAGGCCGCGCTGGAGCAGGGGGTTGCCGTGCCTGGAATCTCGGCTGCTGTGGATGCCAGAGTGCTCTCTTCGATGAAGCAGCAACGGGTTGTCGCAGCCGGATTGTTGAAAGGGCCTGAGACTTTGGCGGGGGTGGATCACAAGGCCATGTTGGCCGATCTGCATGGTGCCGTCTATGCCTCAAGGATCACTGCCTATGCCCAGGGTATGGCCTTGATACGCAGTGCCTCGGACCGCTATGAGTGGTCGGTGAATTTGTCGGAAACAGCAAGGATCTGGAAAGGGGGATGTATTATCAGAGCGCGTCTGCTCGATCCAATCCGGGCAGCTTTTTCCAACAATCCCGAACCGGCCAATCTGATGATTGATGGGGAGATGAGTCATCAACTGCAAGGGCTTCAGGGAGCCTGGCGTCGGGTAACCGGGTTTGCGCTGACTGCGGGTATTCCGTTGCCGGTGATGGCTGCCTGTCTCAGTTATTTTGACAGTTACCGTACCGAGCGTCTGCCGCAAAACCTGATACAGGCGCAAAGGGATGCCTTTGGTGCGCATACCTATGAGCGAACCGATCACCCTGATTGGGGATTCGTGCATAGCGAGTGGCTGGAGTCGTGATCGTTTTTCAATCTGATGGGTCGCGGATTCATTGCTGCAACACCCATTTGCGTCGTTCAACAGTAGATTAGAGGTCCTGCCATTCAGTCAGTAGGATGCCTGATAAAATGCCTGCACAACCACCGCCGATCACACCGCCCAACATGGCCCCCGGGAGTCCCTCATGAATGGTCTGCAGCACGCTAACCAATGGACCGGCGATTTCATTATCGATCGAACTGATCATGATAAAGAAACTCAGGGTTACAAAACTGGAGACGCCGACTCCAACCATCAGGCCATCACCGATTGGCGGCAATAAATTGTCATAGAGTTTAATAAATCCCGGCACTAATAAGACGTACACTATCCCGGTCAAGGGACACATGATCGCCACAATCAAAGCAATCGAAACGTCTTCGAAAAAACCTGAAAAGAGTAGAAAGCAGAGTGAGACAAGCCAGCCGGCACTGAATCCCGAGAGGGTTTTTGCATCGGCGCGATTGACCCTGGATCCCATCGAGAAAACACCATACAAGGCCCCAACGATCGCTCCGAGCACGCTTGCAATGATCAGAATCGCCAGGAGATTGGCGGGTTTGCCAGCCAGTATGAAATAGAAGATACAGAGTGGTGAAGTGATAATTGTCATTAGCACCGCCAGACGCATACTGCTATAGATCAGTGCACCCAGGGTGCCGGACAGTACCCCGGCAAAAAGGTAAGGATTGATCGGTAGCGACCAGTGTTCGGCAAATGCTGTAAAGAAGACAAACAGCATACCGTAGAGCAAACCGACAAATGCCCAGATAGCACCTCGAATCAACGCCTCTTTAATTCGTATCATTGTGAAACTTTCGTGTTGTGTTAACAGGCCCTGGTGGCCTGCCGGAGTACTTATGAATAATAATCGGCCGCTTTTAAAAAACTGTTAACGGTTAGTGTCGACGTCATTCTCAGGGTAGAGCCTTTTTTCATCCTGAAGGCTCAGCCAGCCTTTCGCGATACGATAGATCAACCATACCGCGTTAATAAAAAGTATGACGTAACCTATTAAAATTACTGTGGTTATGAAGCCGATGATTGACCATAAAAGGACAAACCAGAAGGTTCTGATCTGCCATCGGAAGTGAGATTCCAGCCAGGTACCCCTGACATCGTCCCGTTTGACATAGTTTATGATGACTCCGATCAGGAGGGTAATCACAAACAGGAAGGAGGCGGCTTGTAGGGCGTAGACACCTACGGTCAGTGTTACTTCCCGTTCCAGGTTCCGTTGTTGATCTTGAGTGGGGCTGTTCATGTTTGAAGGTTCGCATCAGTTCTCATGACAAGGTTACCGGCAAGGGTGAGGATCAAGACACCATTGTACATCAGATTCATCAACTGGCATCGCGTGGATTGTTGATCGCAGTCCCTGATTGGTTGTGTAGCATTTGCTACTGAAGACCTGCTCAGGGTTGGGTAATTTCTGTCACCGGTAAACAGCAAAGGTGATTAGATATGAAACCCATGAAATTCTTTATCGATACCCATAGTCAGGAAAGTGAAACATTCCCTGCTGGTCTGACTCAGCAGCAATTTGAGGTTTTTTACACAGCCTACGAGCAGGCCTGCATGGATGAGGATGTGGTCCCACTGCGTATCCATTTGAACTATGAGGATGCCCGTGCCTTCTGTTTCACCATGGCAGCGGATGCCGAGTCAGTTAAACGAGCTCACGAAAAGGTCGGATTGCCTTTCGACTCCATCACCGAAGTTAAAACGGTGACTCCGGGTGATACTTTTTTTCAACGTCGGGAGGCATGAGTCGGGTTCGTACCATCAATTCACCCAGCATCCGTATCAGAGGTCTCCCTTTAGGGGGAGTGGATCGTAAGGATCTGTGGCCTGAATCGAGGTATCTGGATCGGCAATCATTAGGCCCGTATCGGGTATTGCAAATATCCGCACCACCAGGCAGTTGTCTGGTGGTGCGGAGGTGGTTACAGGACAAGGGAGTGAGCTGATGTTGAATCTCACAATTATGAATTTTCTGAGTGTGGCGCTGATTGCATTGGTAGTTGGGCTCTCAGTGCTTTTCACCATGGTGCGCTACGATCTTGGGCCAAAAGGCCGGCTGGCAAAGAGTGGACAGTGGTTCCTGGCGACGGCCTTGGGAACAGGGATTCTCTCTCTGGCGGTTAAATTGATGATTATTCTGACTGTGACCAATTTCCCCGGGGCCGTGATCGACCCCTTGATTGAGCAACCCGATGTGGAACCTGTCATCTCTGAGTACGATCCTCTGCTCGGTATCCCGGCCTCAAAACGATTTCTCTGGCAATCGCTGGAATTCGAACCAGTCTCGGGTGATCAGGTCGTGAGGAGCTCGTCCCCCTATGTCTGGCAGACTCTACCTGATCAGGCTCCGACGCCGGAAAGCAATCCTATGACCGCTGAAAAAGTCGTGCTGGGTAAAAGGCTTTTTTTTGACAAGAATCTCTCCTGGGACAGGACACTCTCATGTAGCTCCTGTCACGATGTCATCGGTGGCAGTGGAGATGATGGACTGCCAACATCACTGGGAATCAACGATCAGTTGGGCGGTCGCAATGCGCCAACTGTCTGGAATGCCGCGTTTCAATCAGTGCTGTTCTGGGATGGGCGCGCCGCTTCCCTGGAAGAGCAGGCGAAAGGTCCGCTGATCAACCCGGTCGAGATGGGTATGCCGTCCTGGAAAGAGGTCGAACAACGGGTGCTTGAAGACCCGGCCTACATACCTCTTTTTGACGCTGCCTTCGGAACTGACACCGTGATCGATATCGATCGGATCGCTGAGGCAATCGCCAGCTATGAGAGGACCTTGATCACACCGGATACTCCATATGACCGTTTTGTCGATGGTGATTTGAACGCCCTCTCGGCCCAACAGTTAAGGGGGATGGCCTCATTTCAGACCCTTGGCTGTGTCAACTGCCACTTTGGCCCGAATTTCAGTGGCGCCAGTCTGTTTGATTCCCGCGCTCCGTTGCGGATTTTTCCAATCTATCCTACTCCGTTTGAGCAGAAGTATGAGTTGACTCGGGATACAGGCGCTGCGATGGCGGGGAGTGGTCGCGGCAGCTGGCGGGTGCCATCACTGCGCAATGTTGCCTTGACCGGCCCATGGCTGCATAACGGCTCAGTGAGTGAACTCAAAGAGGTGGTGCGAATCATGTCCAGTGTTCAGCTGGGTCATACAGGCCGCTATCTGGTCTGGTCGGATGACCACAAGGTCATGACCAAGCTTGATCGTCCCGCTTTGAGTGATGATGAAATTGAGGATGTCGTGGCTTTTCTGCAGTCGCTCAGCAGCGATACGCTCCTCGAGCGGATCAAACTCGCCAAAGGGAGTAGGGATGAAGCCATAGTTTCCCAATAATCGATATCCCAAAATGGTGCGTGGTGTTGGAAACTGATAACCGGTAGATGAATTAGGCTGAAGTGGTTATATAACCGCTCAATCACCTGACCGTATCCATACATCATCTGGAAGGAATGGTTGCTTTTTGCCCGGCCTATTTGCATGGGTTAACATCTGCTACCGCTGGTCTGCTTATGCAGGCTGGCGGTTTTGTGTACTCAGAAGCAAAGGAGTCGATGTGGCTGAAACATTTCTCGAGCTCACGCCATCCGGTCAGAAGCTGTTTGAAAACGGTGTGGTGCGAAAATGTTTTTCAAAACCT
>JAHRHW010000261.1 GCA_019100305.1 Candidatus Thiodiazotropha taylori
CCGAGTCAAAGCCGGCAATGCTCAACATCTCCAACGCCTGCTCTTCACCCCACATGGTGCCCAGACCTGCCCCGCCGTTGGCCAGGGAGACGGTCATACAATGCATGGTGGATAGGGTATAGAGCAATGGGCCGATGGGATGGTCGAGATTTTTCTCCAGATGGCTCGAAGCCCTGATATCCTGCATCAGAAAGGTGCCGCCTGACTTCAAGGTTTTATGTATGCCATTGAGAACACTTTGCGGTGTAGTCTGATCGTGAATTGCATCGAAGGCGGTCACCAGGTCAAACTCATCCGTTTCCGCTCTCTCTTCGAATCCGCTCAGATCGCGCTGCTCAAATTGCAGGTTGTCCAGACCCATCTGTCTGGCGGCATTGCGGGCATAATCAAGCGCCTCTTCTGAAAGCTCATAACCGACAAACCGGCTATTGGGAAAGCGGGTGGCGAGATGGCAAAGTGCACGGCCGCGGCCACACCCGATATCCAGAACCTTGATACCCGATTCGAGTGATGGGATCAGAGGATCGATCAACGGCAGGATATGTTCGTCCAGAGCGGCCAATACCGTCTGGCCACTGTCGTCCGCCATCACTTCATGAAAGCGTGGGTAGTGTTCATAGCCAACTCCACCACCGAGGCGAAAACAGTCGATCACCTTATCCTCGACCTGTCCCATCAAGCCGATGTACTGGGCGAAAACCGCCATATTGTCTGGAGAGGCGGAGCGGGTCAGCAGGGCGGCATGGCTGTCAGGCAGGCTGTAGTGCTGCTGCTGCGGATCGTAATCCAGGATGCCTCCCGATACCATGGTGGCCAGCCACTCTTTGACATAGCGCTGATTGAGACCGGTATGTTTGGCGATATGGGAGAGTGTGGTCGCCGGGAGTTCTGCCAAAGCATCGAACAGGCCGGTACGATGGCCGATCGAAACCATCAGGGAGAGCGCCCCCTGGTTCAGCATATCCATCAGTTGCTCGGCAAAGGCCTCGACGCTTTTGCCCTGGGTGGGCATGGGTATACAGGCATTACACATTTCTTGATTCCTCCGTTGGTTTGAATTCTGTGTGCGGTAACCCTAGCCTAGGTGAAAGGATTTTAAGCGGACAATACAGCAATGAAAAAAAATTTAGATTGCTTTATCTATATGAATAAAAGAGAAAAAATTTAATTTTATTGATAGGGTGTCAGGCGTCTGAACGACAATTCGGCCGGGTTTCTGACTGGTGGTATAAAATCAACAGATAAAAACCGGGAAAACCTTTTTTCATTTGGAGCCAACTATGCCCCGTGACGGTACGATTACCCGCAACAAGATCATGGATGTCGCCCAACAGATGGTGCTGAATGTTGGGCTCACCGGTACTTCGGTAGACAAAGTCATCGATGAGGCTGGGGTGACCAAAGGGACCTTTTTCTACCATTTCAAAACCAAGCACGATCTGGCAGCAGCCTTGATCGAACGTTATGCCGATCAGGATCAGCACCACTTTCATGACTATATGGCAAAGGCTGAACAGTTGGCCCGGGATCCGCTACAGCAGCTGTTGATCTTTATCGGACTGTTTATCGAAATGACAGAACAGCTCGAGGATCCGTTTCCCGGTTGCCTGTATGCGGCCTACTGTTATCAGAGTGGTGCCATCTCAAAAGATGTGATGGGCAGAATCGAGGAGATGATGCACTTCTGGCGGGATCAATTGAGTCACAAACTTGAAGCGGTCAATCAAATCTACACGCCTCAGCTTCCGGTCACCCATACCCAAGTTGCCGATCATCTGCTGACCACCTTTGAAGGTGCATTTGTGCTGTCCAAAGTGATGAATGAACCTAAGCTTGCATCCGAGCAGCTGATCCAGTGCAGAAACTATCTGGAGCTACTCTATCGGGCGGAGAGATAGTCTGAGAGAGGGATTTTTGGCGATCATGGATCTCACTGGTAAAAGCGCTTTTTAGGTGACCATCAGATTACAGCTGGCTGTTTATTGAGATGAGTGACGATTGTCAGTTGAACGTTCGAACACTGCACATCTGCATCAATGGGCGTATTGCTCACGAAGTGCCTTTGGCAAGCCAAGTTGAATACCAACAGGAACAGCGGCTTCTTGGTTTCTCCGGGAGGATGAACTGCGGCATCAATCCAGTTGCAATAACTCGTTGACACGACCCTTAAACAGACGGCCCTTCGTGTCGTCATCGATATCCATCACCATGGTATCGATTAGCTTATGTACACTGTTGAGGCTGATTTGTGTCGGTTGGGATTTCATATATTCATCGCAGACGATTCTGGCGATCGGACCTACGAACTCGATCGATTCCCTGACAACAATCTCACATACCTCATTTTTATTGAATACTCTGTTTAGCGGAGCTTGGTTATTCATGGATTTTGAGTTTAATGAGTTGTGATTTGGACCTACAATCCGGTCTTTCCGTTCAGGGCTCCGCGTGTTGATCAGTTTCAGAATTTCGGGTGTGGTTGGGAGAGTCTGTTTGCCTATGGTCAGTTTGAGTGATGGATTGAAACTCATCCTGCCACTGTCGATCAAACGGATCTCCTCAATGGCCTCGGTGCCCCGATGTTCACCAAAGGCCAGCCAGCTGATTTCACCACGATTCATGACAATACGTGCTGATAAGCCGCTGCTGAGGTTATAGAATACCGTACCGCTGGATCTCTCTCTGCATAGGGTGACCAGAGCCTTGATGAATTGTCGATGATCAAGAGTGCCGCCGTCAACCATGTTGCTCTCCCTTATGTGTAGATGAAATCCATATCAAGCGATTCGCTTTAGTTGAAACGTGATTTTGATGCACGAAGCCTGGATGTTGTGGTCGATGATCTTCCGGTTATGGTAGAGCAGGCGACTCTTTGTGGGCCTGTATGCATGAGACAGCTTTCCCGCCTCTCCGGATGTGGTTGAGGAGATAAGGCGAGGTGGTGTTGAGAGATTGCAAACAGTCGAGTTTTTCCGGAGCAACAGTGATTTTCAGTTTGTCTTATGCAGGCACTCTGTATCAGTGTGGTTGGTGAGTAACTTACGGAATACTGCATGCTTACTTGATCCAATAGAAGATCCTTCTAGCTCTCCCTTAGTGTCTGCGGTCTCCGTACACGCAATATTTCACAAAATACAGAATTCAATCGATGCTTGTGTGTCATATACAGGTTTGGTAACGAGCAATAGTATAAAAAGTCACTTGAACACATAGATACAACATCAATTGTATGTCATTTCACTATTCAATTAGCCCGATTGTCAATTATTTTTTAAGGATTTAGAGCGACTAAAAAAATTACGCTGTTATATAAATAAGTCTTCAAATCGATATTGAAAATACGAAAAACAGTTTAGAAATGTTCAATCGATGTATAGGGTCTAGCCTATTGTGTGTAATATGCGATGATCTACTACGCTGCAGCGATCGTCTTTAGACTCTGCGTTCGCCTGGTTAATAGCTTAGTGGTCTTGAGTATTGGAACACCACCCAAAACAGATACGGGACGGAACGAGCTGCTTGTTATATTTATCACTCTTTCATGACCAACCATAATCTCTATCTCCGACTTGTTGCTGATCGCTTTGAAAACGCGGCAGAGCAACCCTTTCTGATTACTCCGGGGCGCCTGCCGCTTCTGTTTTCAGAGTTGCATCGAATGACCGGTCTTGTGGCTGCAAGACTGCAGCAGCTCGATGTCGAGCCTGGCGATCGGGTGATGGTGCAGGTGGCGAAATCGCCTGAGTCGGTGCTTGTCTATCTGGCCTGTCTGCGGATTGGTGCCATCTACATCCCGCTCAATACAGCCTATACCCCATCCGAGGTCAGTTTTTTTATCGAAGATGCAAAGCCGCAACTGTTTATCTGTCAGCCGGGAGAGCGGGAGAACTTGATCGCCCATTCGAAGGCGGGCAGTGTGCCACACACCAGAACCCTGGGGAGTGAAGGCGATGGGGATCTATTGATCGGCGTAGAGAGTTTGTCACCTGAGGTGCCAGTGGTGGAACGAGAGGCCGGTGATCTGGCGGCAATCCTCTATACCTCTGGTACTACCGGTCGCTCCAAGGGTGCCATGCTGACCCATCACAATCTGGCCTCGAATGCAGAGGTACTTCACCGCTATTGGCAATGGCAGGATCAGCATGATGTATTGTTGCATGCACTGCCGGTGTTTCACGTGCATGGCCTGTTCGTTGCGTTGCATTGCGCGCTTTTGGGTCAATCCACGGTGCACTTTCTTGCCAAGTTCAATCCCGGTCAGATCATTGATTGTCTGCCTGACTGCACCGTCATGATGGGGGTGCCGACCTTCTATACAAGGCTGCTGAGTGACTCGAGATTGACTGATCAGTTATGTGCGAAGATGCGCCTGTTCATATCCGGTTCCGCTCCCTTGCAGGTGGAGACCCATCGTCAGTTTGAGCAGCGTACCGGATTTCGAATTCTGGAACGTTACGGCATGACGGAGGCGGGAATGATTACCTCAAATCCTTATCATGGCGATCGTCTGGCTGGCACAGTGGGTTATGCACTGCCCGGTGTCTCGGTGCGCATTGCCGACAACCATGGAAATGAACTGCCACGCGGTGAAACTGGTGTTTTGGAGTTAAAAGGGCCAAATGTTTTCAAGGGTTATTGGCAGATGCCGGAAAAAACCGCTAGGGAGTTTCGTCACGGAGGATGGTTCATATCCGGAGATAATGCGGTGATGGACCAGACAGGCCGTATATCCATCGTCGGTCGTGCCAGGGATCTGATCATCTCCGGAGGTTACAATATCTACCCGAAAGAGATTGAAGCGGAAATCGATACTATCCCGGGGGTAGGGGAGTCTGCTGTGATCGGTGTGCCCCATGAGGATTTCGGTGAGGTAGCGGCGGCCATCGTGGTCAAGGATGGCAGTCGTCGGCTCGGAGAACAGGAGATCATCGAACCTCTGCAGGGGAGGCTGGCCCGTTTCAAACAGCCCAAGCTGGTCATTTTTGTCGATGAGTTACCGCGCAACACCATGGGCAAGGTGCAGAAGGCACAGTTGCGCGAAACCTACAAAGAGAGTTTTAGGGCCTGTTAACCCGAATCCAATACGTTCTGCTGGGTCTGTTTTTGTGTCCAGCAAGGCAGAATGAGCGTCGTGTAGTCATTCTACATGAGCGAATGATAACGCCGCTGGGCGCAACAGGGCGCATTGGATTCGGGTTAACAGGCCCTAGTTCAAAATGAATCGCAGCCAACTGGAACAATGCATCCGCGAAGGTATTCCGATCGCAGCACAGATGGCGTTTCGTGTGTGTTCCCTTTCGCAGAGTGGGATTACGGTTATTGGCGGAGGCGAGCAGAATCACAACGTACACGGTAGCGCATTTGCGGGGTCTCTGTATGCAATCGGCACGCTGTCTGCCTGGGGACTGGTTCAATCCCGCCTGCCCAAGGGAGCGGTGCTGGTGATGGCGAGAGGTGAGATAGATTACCGTCAGCCGGTAATCGGTGATATCGTTGCCCACTGCAACATAGACAGAGAGACTTTCGACAGCTTTCTTGACGATCTGCAACAGAGGGGCAGGGCGCGCCTCAAGGCGCTATCCATAATAGGCAGCGACGGCAGCGTGGCTGCTGAATTCAGTGGACTGCTGCATGCCCGCCTGAGGCAGGCGGCAGCTGGGCGCGATTGATCTCTCCGGCCCTTCGGTACCAGCAGTCGAATGGGGCCAATGTGAAGCTTTCAGGAGTATAAGATGCCGACATACGATTACAGATGTGAAGCCAATGGCCGGGTGGTTGAGGTAAGCCACCGAATGAGTGAAGAGATACAGAATTGGGGAGAACTCTGCAGCAAGGCGGGTATTGAAGCGGGGGATACCCCGGCTGAAAGCCCGGTGAAACGTCTTGCCACCGGAGGGAATGTGATTACCGGCGGAGTCGGTGGTGATCCTGTTCCTCCTTGTGCCACAGGTGGTGGATGTCCCGGCGGCAGCTGTGGGATTGGCTGATCTCAGCCTGACCCCAGTTGTGATTAACCTAAGCTGATAACTTATCAGGCTTTTTTTCTGCAACTCCAATCTGTAGAAGCATGCAGACCGGGCTGTCCCAATGGGCTGTTTTCCGGTATATTTGCCGTCATGGACCTGAACTTTCTAGAATTCGAACAACCGATCGCAGAACTCGAGGCGAAGATTGAAGAGCTTCGTCTGGTGGGCAGCGATAATGAAATTAATATCCAGGATGAGATCACCCGTCTGGAAACCAAATGCCAGTCGCTGACAGAGTCGATCTTCTCCAGCCTTAAGCCATGGGATATCTCCCAGCTTTCACGTCATCCTCAACGGCCTTATGTGCTCGATTATATCGATCGGATCTTTGATGAATTCCATGAGCTGCATGGTGACCGTGCTTTCGCGGACGACCATGCCATCGTCGGTGGCATGGC
>JAHRHW010000262.1 GCA_019100305.1 Candidatus Thiodiazotropha taylori
GTAGACGACCCAGCCCCGTAGCGGCATCAAGCGGGAGAGAAACTGCATCGCCGTCGACATATCGCCTGCAGGCAGGTGTACAGGCAACAGACTCTGCTCCCGGTGGATCCGTTCCAGCTGCTCGTTCAGATAACGCACCGCCTGGTCGAGACGCCGCCAACTCCAAAGCGGATAGCTCAGTGTCAGCCCCAACAGCACAGCAGAGGGAGGAAACCAGACCTCCATACCTCTCAACAGAATCCAGTTCACCAGTACAAATCCCATCACAAGCGCCACAGAGACCAACGGTGCCGCACGTGTCGGAAAGAAGGGATAGAAGAGAAATGGCAACATCACCACCAGGGTACTGCCCAGCAGATGGGTAAGAAAACTGACCGGAGTGACCGCTGCATTGCGCCGCAGACTATCCAGAATATTGGCGTTGATCTCCACCCCGGGCATGGGAACGCCGTAACCTGACAATGGGGTGGGCAAGGCATCACCGATTCCGGTTGCCGTAACCCCGACCAACACAATCCGATCGCGAAACATATCGGCCATATAGTCACCCTCCAGCACCTGGCTGTATGAGTAACGGTTGTAGTGACCAGCCGGACCGGTAAACGGAATGAGTCGATGGGTATGCCTCCGGATCAGGTGAACATTGTGTTGTTGGTGAGGCAGCGGTTTGTTTTCAAGCGGATATTGCTCAGGATTGAGCCAATTCAGCACGCTCAGCATTAATTGGGGCCAATAGGCTTGGCCAAGTCCTTCATAAAGGTAGACACCCCGGGCAATACCATCAGCGTCCAGATCGATGTGGACATGCCCGAGACCGGCCACCACATTGGACAGCGCCGGCAGAGGCATCGACTCAACCAGCATACCCCCCTGGCGATTCTGCTCGGTGATTACCGGCATGAAGACCCGCTCACTGGCGGCGACGGACTGAATTAACCGGACATCGGCCTGGGGATCCGTTCTATCCTCTTCCGCCATCAGGATATCGAAGACGATTGCCTTCGCTTCCGACTGGGTCAATCGATCCACCAACTCGGCATGCACCCGTCGCGACCAAGGCCATCTGCCGAGTGCCCTCAGGCTCTTCTCATCAATTGCAACAATGACAATGTCATCGGACGGGGCAACGGTTTTCACCCCCATCTGCAAGTCATACAGCAACAGATCCCAACGATGCAGCCAGCTGCTGGCGGCAAACAGAGCGGTAAACAGCGCCAGTATCAGGGCGCTTCTGAACGGTTCAGGCAAGCCCCGATGGGCTCGCTGTTCCGATGATCTGTTCGCTGTGATCTGCATAATTAAAGTGTAAAAAGCGTTTCACGGCCGGTTGCTTGAAGATAGATCGAAATATCAATGGTTGATTCGATCGATCCAATCATGACGAGGTTAATCATCAAGCACAATATTTCCGGCGCTTGTCACAATCCCTTGAAATCTCTCACTACCTGAGTGGTATGTCTATGACATAGATATTTGATAACCGCTTATTCTCTGCACTGTTTTCCGGCAAGGCTTCAACCGCAACAAAGTACCGCCCTGGCCCAGGGTAACCCATTTCAAAGCCGGTATCGAAAGAGAGCCGCTCAAAAAGCAGATCGTTCAATCCTGGATCCCGGGCCAATAGGAATCGATACCCCCAGGCATTCGCCGCAGCACGCCATTGAAACCACATCCCATGCGGAAAAAACTCTGGCGGCATCAACTGAGTGGCCGCGACGGCTGCTGATGACGGTTTTCTCTCAACCGCTGGCTGTAAATCCAACTGGAAGCGAGTCTCTCCCTCCATGCCCTCCAAACCCAGCTCATCGATGCCGCGCAGCAGCAGATGGTACTCACCCGCAGGTTGCAAGGGTATCTCAACACGGGGAGTCTGGCTGATACCGATCGCCACCAGCACCTGATCTCTATCCTTCAACTGATATCGGTAGCGGACAGCGGCCGATATTGCGGGCCACTCCAACAGCAGGCCGCCAGCGACTCGGCTAAGATCCAATTCAGACATATCCGGTGCAGCCAGCAGCCTGCGTGGTTTGGCCGGCGGCTCTCCGGATACCACTCGGGTCCCCTCACCCTGAGTCACAAACACAGAGGTTCCTTGTGCAGTCACCTGTACCTCACCCTCGGTAACCTCACTGCGTGTCACATCATCGACCTGATCGGTTGAAACACGGAAATCCGTACCCCTGACCACGGTTACAGCCGCAGGGGTGTGTATCTCGTAGCGGGATTCCGGTCTTGAGAATGGGTTGATACGGTTTTCCACCCGACCTCGTTGTAAGCGGATACGGGTATCCAGCATACCTATGCCCTGATAGGATGAGAGCGCATCGAAGACGACCTCACTGGACTCCCCGACAAGCAACACGGATTGATCGGCAAAACGCAAGGAAGCCGCAGACCTCTCAGCCGTTTTGATGCGATCTCCGGCTTTAAGAATGTCCCCCCTCAGGGCTTCATCTTCTGCCTCATTACCCCGGCGGACGATAAACACACTACCGTAGACATAGCTGACCTCAACACCAGCGAGCTGGTCCCGCATCCAGTCGATGGGCACCCGGATCTCGGTGCCGACCGGAATCTCCCTGTCCTTCTCGATGCTGTTGTAAACCTGCAACTGCCAGGCAGTGAATTCCGGCTTGAGAAAACGCTCCTTAACCAGGGTCAGGTTCTCGCCTTCGTGTAACTTGTATATCCAGTCCTCAGACCAGGCCGTGGAGGAGAATACGCTAAACAGCAACAGAAGCAGTAGGGTAGCTCGACTGACGATAAACATATCAAATCACAACACCATGCCGATCGGTTTGGATACTCTGGTCAATCCGGGAGCTAAACCTACAACCATTCACCCTTCGTCTTCAAGCTGTTCGAGTCGATATCCTTGATGGTATACCGCTTTCAATCGCCAGCCGTTTTCCGGCGTCAAGCCCAGCTTTCTGCGCAACCGACTGATATGGGTATCGACTGTACGGGTCATCAACCCTGGACCGAAGCCCCAAATACTCTCTAACAGATGATCTCTGGAAAGCAGTCGCCCGATATTGGTAAACAACATCCAGGCTAGCTGAAACTCCTTTTCAGTCATCTCAATCGGAACATCCTTCAGTGTAAGGGTTTTGTTCTCTTTATTCAGAGTGAAATTGGAGATCCGGATAAGATCCCGTCGCCCGCTGTGACGTCTGACCAGGGCCTTGATTCGCGCCAACATGACTTCACGGTTAACCGGCTTGGCCAGATAGTCATCGGCGCCTTTATCCAGGGCCTCGATGATATCCTGTTCACCATCCCTGTGGGTGATAAAAAAAACCGGAAGATCCCACTCCCTCTCTCCTCTCACCCACGAAAGCACCTCGACACCGCTCTTGCCGGGCAACTCCCAATCCATAATCAACAAATCGTATGTTTCATGGCGCAGTTCACGCATGAATGCGTCCGCATTATCGAATACGCGGCAGACATATCCTTCAGCCTCCAGCCACTCCTTCATAACGCCCGATTGCACTTTGTCGTCTTCTAAATAGGCTATTCGCATAAGCTACTCCCACTCAGGCAATACGCCGACGAGACCCTCTGACGTATCACGAAACGACTATAGGCGCTGGGAAACGCCCTGATGTGCCATATCCTAGGGCCCTATACAAGTCGTCCAAACTTCAACCAGAATTAAACTGTTCTGTCATATTATTCGCTATTCCTATGCAATGAAACAACAAATCAGCACTCAGACATGCATCCAGCCGTACGGCCGGCGAATAGTTTAATATATTCCCTATCCTTACTTTTACCCTTCAAGTTGGCAAAAGAAATTACTCAGCCTGACGAATGGCCCCGTGATACTCGACTCGATACCACAAGGGCCTGACTTCGCCAGATACGTCAGTTGGCCAGTTTCAACTCAACCCGACGGTTCTCTGCTCGTCCATCGACACTCTCATTGTCAGCAACAGGAGAACTCTCCCCCATCCCCTTCACCGTCATCATCCCCTGATCGACACCCTCTGCTGCCAAGGCATCTGCAACCGCTTGCGCACGTTTTTCCGACAGAGACTGATTGTAATCCGCACTACCCAAGGAATCGGTATGACCTACCACGGTTAATGCCTTGATATCACTACGAGACTTCAACGAGGCGGCAACCTTTTCGATGACCTGGCTGTAGGCTGCGCTGATCTGATGACTGTTCAGCTCGAACTGTATGTTCTGCAATACGATTTTTACAGCACATCCATCAGCGGTGACCGTGGCACCCGACGGGGTATTCGGACAGCTGTCCTGACTATCCACAACACCATCGCCATCACTGTCCACTTCACAACCCATGGCATCAACCTTGAGACCCTGAGCTGTATCGGGACAGTTATCCTTGCCATCGACAATACCGTCACCATCACTGTCCAGAGGACATCCATCAACACCAACCTTAGACCCGGCGGCACTGTTTGGACACTTGTCCTGTGAATCAACCACACCGTCGCCATCGCTGTCCGCTTCGGTTTGATCCTCTTTTACCGCAACCACCGGTTCGCCAAAACAGCCACTCTCCTGGGTCGCTTTATCCCGATAGGATGTTGTCCAGCACTCACCAGAACTGGTCCGCCATACGCTACCAGTCGGATTGTAGGCCAACCCTTTCTCGGCATGCAGTGAGCTGCTGAACAGCAAGCCTGTCATAGCCAAAACCAGAGTACGATTCACACTAGTCTTCATAGAATGTTCCTCTTTAAGTAATTCATCCGTGCTGAATTGAGCACTGCATATCAGGCAGCGCTCTTCTGAATCATGTGCAGATCCCTTTGGGGATAGGGGATGCTGATGCCTTGCTGGTCAAAGCGGGTCTTTATGGCTTCCAGCAACGCTGCCCTGGTGGTCCAGTAGTCGCCACTTTTAACCCAGGGCCTAACGGCGAAATCGACACTGCTCTCGCCCAGCTCCAACAGCATAATGGTTGGCTCCGGGTCTTTGAGTACCGTCTCATCCGAGGTGAGAATCTGGGTCAACAGATCGCGGGCCTGTTTGATGTCGTCTTCATAACCAATCCCGATGACCAGGTCGATGCGTCGAGTCTCCCGGGCGGAATAGTTGATAATGGTGCCGCTGTAGATCTGCGCATTTGGCATGGTGATCTCCCGGTTGTCACCGGTCTTCAGCACACTGTGGAAGATGCGGATATCCTCAACCACTCCGGAAACACCTCCAGCCTCGACAAAATCACCCAATTTGAAGGGACGGAAGATGATCAGCATCACGCCTGCAGCAAAACTGGCAAGCGAGTCTTTCAGAGCCAGACCAACGGCAAGGCCGGCAGCACCGAGAATGGCCAATGCGGAGGTGGTATTGACACCCAGCTGCTCCAACGCCGCCAGCACCACCACAGCCAGCAGTGCTGCGTTGACAATATTCCCCAGAAAGCTGACCAGCATCGGATCGACATCGCTTTTGGTCATCAGCTTCTGCATGGCCTTGGTCAATGCCTTGGCAATCCAGCGGCCGATGATAAAGACCAACGCCGCCATGATGATCTTGGTACCCCAGGGAATGACATAAGCATTCAGTAATGTATCTAATGAGATATCCATATTTTCTCTCCCAAACTGATTTCGTTGTTAGATTAAAATGACAGGACTATTCACCACCCCGTCCCTGCAGCCTCTAATTGTTAGCAAATCATCGGCTGTGGATTTCCCATGAGAATAACTGGTTATTCCAAAGCATTGAGAAGCAACCCTCTTCAGTAAACTGAAAGCGCTTTTGCTGAAGCAGCTTATTCAATCACTCATTTCGAATAAAGCAGCCGGCTGTTAAGATTTGTAAACTCACTCTGAAACAACCAAACCCGCGACCCTCATGCCGGCTTGACCAGGGAGCTGCTGCAGAACATAACCTGCGGCGGTGGCGAGTCTTGTTGCAAAACCTCTTAACGCCCATGAAGCAAGATCTCTGGTTGCCGGGGAAAAATACGGGGTGGTTTAATAAACTCTCTTTTTCAGCCGGACAAATCAATAGGCAATGCACCAAAGCCACGACTTGATTACTGCTTAATAATGGTGGCTGGCAGATACCCTGTTTCAACGTGCGAAGAGACCGGTTAGGGGATCGGAAAATTCCCGTACAATGGCTGAAACGATCTGCTCCTTGCACAACTTACTGACCTGGATACCAAATAGCCCACCTTCCGGGCATGCTTGAAGCCCCTGGCATTGAGACTAATATTGATGAGAGGCTGTGGCGGGCTAGTGTGGTGGAGCACTCACTGCAGAGAGACACAGAGTGGTTGAAACTGATCGATTCCGCCGCCAGATCAATAGGCTAAGATGAATTGAATTAGGGCCTGTTAACACGAATCCAATTGGCCCTGTTGTGCCTGAAAAAGTGCCAATCAAGGCGCGAGGAGAGAAGTTTGGTGATTCCAAATGAACGACGAGCAAC
>JAHRHW010000263.1 GCA_019100305.1 Candidatus Thiodiazotropha taylori
AATCTGGCTGGTCTGCCTGGGCTTTCGATGCCGGTTCAGCCGGTCACCGGGCTACCGGTGGGGTTACAGCTCATAGGAAACTATTTTGCCGAAGCCAAACTGCTGAACGTGGCGCATAAGTTTCAGCAGGAGACCGGCTGGCATCGGCTCATTCCCGAGGGATTGGATTAGCGTGTCGGACTGCCTGACAGCAGATTCGATCAACAAAAGTCAACAGATCAGCGCAACATAGAGTTATTGATATGCAGTGGGAAACCGTTATCGGCCTGGAAATACACACCCAACTGGCCTCGAAATCGAAGATTTTCTCCGGCGCCTCCATCGCCTATGGCGCAGAACCGAATAGCCAGGCCTGTATTGTGGATCTGGGGTTCCCCGGTGTGTTGCCGGTACTCAACGAGGCGGCTGTGGACATGGCGCTGATGTTCGGTCTGGCGGTGGATGCGGAGATCGGCTCACGTTCTGTGTTCGCCAGGAAAAACTATTTCTACCCCGATCTGCCGAAAGGCTACCAGATCAGTCAGTTCGAACTGCCGATCGTTGGCCGGGGGTCTCTGACCATCGATCTGGAGGATGGACAACAGAAAGAGATCGGAATCACCCGGGCTCACCTGGAAGAGGATGCGGGCAAATCCCTGCATGAGGATTTTCACGGCATGAGCGGGATCGATTTGAACCGGGCCGGTACGCCACTGCTGGAGATCGTCTCCGAACCGGATATGCGTTCGATCAAGGAGGCTGTGGCCTATGCCCGCAAGATTCATCAGCTGGTGGTCTATCTGGGAATCTGCGACGGCAACATGCAGGAGGGCTCTTTCCGGGTCGACGCCAATCTCTCCATGCGACCCAAAGGTCAGCAGGAGTTTGGCACCAGAACAGAACTGAAGAACATCAACTCCTTCCGATTTCTGGAGCGGGCGATGAACTTCGAACGGGAGCGTCAGATCGATCTGCTTGAGAGTGGTAAAGCGGTTGACCAGGAGACCCGCCTGTATGATGCGGATCGGGATGAGACCCGTTCCGTGCGCAGCAAGGAGGAGGCCAACGACTACCGCTATTTCCCCGATCCCGATCTACTACCGGTAGAGATCACCGAGCAACGTCTGGCGCAAGCAAAGGAGCGGATGCCGGAACTGCCGGATCAGAAAAAAGCGCGCTTCTCTAGCGACTATCAGCTGTCTGACGTCGATGCGACGCTGCTTACCCAGAGTCGCCCTCAGGCCGACTACTATGAGCAGGTCGTCGCCACCGGTGCCGATCCCAAGATCGCCGCCAACTGGGTCACCGTGGAACTGGCCGGTGCACTCAACAAGGCCGGATTGGAGTTGTCCGATTCACCGGTCAGCGCGGAGCATCTGGGTGGCTTGCTGAAGCGTATTGCCGATAACACCATATCAGGTAAGCTGGCGAAGCAAGTGTTCGAAGCCATCTGGCAGGGTGAGGGAGATGCGGATACGGTGATCGAGGCCAAGGGGCTGAAGCAGATTACCGATACTGGTCAGATCGAGGCGATCATTGATGAGATCATCGCTGCCAATCCTAAGCAGGTCGAGCAGTTTCAGGCAGGCAAGGAAAAGTTGCTGGGATTTTTTGTTGGCCAGGTGATGAAGCAGACCCAGGGTAAAGCCAATCCAGGTCAGGTAAACCAGATCCTGCTTAAAAAACTGAAAGGTTAACTAGGGCCTGTTTTTACGCCCAGCTGCGTTATCATTCGCTCATGTAGAATAACTACACGACACTCAATCTGCCTTGCTGGGCACAAAAACAGACCCAGCAGGGCGTAATGAATTAGTGTTAACAGGCCCTAACCCAAGGAGGTTCGATGCGGATTTGGCATAGCATTAAGACCCATGGATGGTTGTGGTCTGTCGTTCTCCTGCCGCTGATTGCCGAGGCTGGTATCTGGCGGGATCTTTCATCACCTGAATATGCCGCCAGATCTGTCGTTGAAACGCCACGCTACTACCGGGCCCTTGAGGCGGATCTGGCAGCGCTTCGAGCGCAACTCTCTCAGGCACCGGCCGAATCCGGGCTGACGATCCAGAGCGGCCATCAAATCATACTGCCCCTGCCTGCTGGTGAGATGGTGCGCTGCTGGATAGAGCAGTCTCCGGTGATGACCCCAAGCCTGGCGGAGCGCTATCCGGAGATTGCCACCTATCGTGTCAGGGGCGTGGACAACCCTGAGCTGACGGGGCGGCTTGATTTGACCCCCAGAGGCTTTCACGCCATGCTGACCGGCCCGTCCGGAACCATCTATATCGATCCGGATCCTGATGGCCACTATCGAAGTTTCTATAAAGCGGATTACGCAAAATCTGTCGGTATGGCTGAGTCGCCTCATATCTGTCAGCTCGGCCATCATATCAGTGGTGAGCCATTGGATGCGCGGATTGTCAGGGCCGGCAGGCAGACCCATAGCAGTGATCAGCGGCGTATCTATCGGCTTGCCGTGGCGGCTACCGGGGAGTACTCCGCCTACTTCGGCGGAAGTGTTTCTGAGACCCTCGCGCAGATTGTGACGGCGATCAACCGGGTCAATCAGATCTATGGTCGTGATCTGGCGATCCAGTTTCAGCTGGTAGGAAACAATGATCGGATTATCTACACCGATTCCAGTTCGGATCCCTATACCCATACACCCAGTGGGATTCCTGAGATGCTGACTGAGAATCAGCAGAATCTCGATTTCACCCTGGGTGCAGACAGCTACGATATCGGTCATCTGTTCGGTATTCTCGGTGGCGGCCTGGCCAGTGTGGGTTCGGTCTGTCAGAGCTTCAAAGCCCAGGCCTATACCGGCACTTCTGAGCCTGACAACGATGTTTTTTATATCGATTTCGTTGCCCATGAGCTGGGACATCAATTGAGTGCCAACCACACATTCAACGGAACATCCGCCAATTGTGGTGGTGTCAATCGAGTCGGCATTGCGGCGGTTGAGCCGGGTAGCGGATCGACCATCATGAGTTACGCTGGGATTTGCGGGGATGAAAATCTTCAACCCAACTCGGATGCAACGTTTCATGCTCTCAGCATCGAAGAGATGGGGAGTTACATCAATCAGGGCAACGGCAGACTCTGCGGCACGCTGGTTTCCACCGGCAACCGGGCGCCGATGGTCGATGCGGGAAACGTTGGCGAGGATGGGATTCATACCATTCCTGCCGGAACTCCGTTTCGACTCACAGGGCAGGCTGAGGATCCTGATGAGGACAGCATCTCTTATCAGTGGGATGAGATGGATGCCGGAGGTGAGGGTGGCGCCACCGATGCGGATACCATTGGCACAGACATCGATCAGCAGAACAATCCCCTGTTTCGCTCCTTTCTCCCAACCACCACGCCGGATCGCTACCTGCCACGACTCACTACCCTGTTGGCCGGCAGTGAGGATATCGGTGAAACCTTGCCGACCAGCAGTCGTCAGCTCAACTTCAGACTCACCGTGCGGGATGGCGAATCCGGGGTGGCCAGTGATGATCTGGTGATCGATGTGGATGGTAGTTCCGGCAGCTTTCAGGTTACCGGTGGTTCACTCAACAGCGGCGGTCGATTCAACAGTGGTTCCAGTCAGTCGATCAACTGGTCGACCGGTGGTACTGATCAAAGCTGTCCTGAAGTGTTGATCTCACTGATGAGTCTCGATGCAAGCGATCCCCCCGTGAACTTTTGTGATAGTCATGATCCTGGAATGACGATTCTCAACCTGGGGCGTTATCCCAACACGGGTGCCGCACTGGTTGACTTGCCCGACGTTACCCTGCAACAGGGACGGGTGATGCTGGCCTGTGCCGATGGTCTGTTTTTCAATCTGTCCGGGCAGAACTTTTCGATTCAAGGTGGTTCACAGGAGATCGCCAGTGACTGCAAACCTTTGGATGGCACAACGCTGCAGCATGGTACGCTGTTTACCGATGCGGGTGGGGCAACTAAATTCGACAGTCCCGGTGGCGGTGGTCTGTTGTGGCTACTTAACCTGATGCTTGGCATGGTCACTCTGGTCGCCATGCGTGATCGAATTTATCGGTCATGAGGTGCTGTGGTAGCAGGTTTAGCTAGCGCGATATCGGCAGGGCTTGCTGAACAGGCTGAAGAGTGTGCTCAACATCTGCGTAGCCAGTTGAAACAGGTGTAGATTGGCCCGGTAGTTTGATTGGGCAGTAATGAACTTTCTCCGGCAGCCATCCCGCAACTTGATATAGCAATCCCTCTCATCGCCGGTCATGGCATCCAGTGCCTTCTGGCTCCTATAAGAGAAGCTGACGTTCTCCTGCATGGTGTTGAGGTTATCCATGGCGGCCTGCAGAAACTGAATCTGTATGGCGGCAATCGAGCCTGAGATCACCGCAAGCCAACTGATGGTTTTTTTATTGTCTTCCTGGGGAGTGCCACTGCTGATTAAACTGAACACCATCTTTTCGTAGGTGAAGTTGAGTGTGCGTTGCCACGACCAGCTGTTCTGCAGTGTATTGATCTTAAGCGTAGTGGATCTCTTGAGAGTTACATTGGTAGGCTGGTTTTGCAGTGGCAGAAACTCCTTGCAGAGAGAATCCATCATGCTGCAACAATCCGGCGATGCCGCAATATTCGAGTTTGAGCAGTTGTCTTTTACCGTGTTGCGTAACTGCTCCTGAATAAAACCGGGCAGAGTAGAGTCGCAAAGCGGTTGATTTAGACTCTCAAAGGCGTGATCAGTGAAACTCTTAATGAAACCTGCTGCCATATCTTCAGCAGCATAATCATCCGTCATGCTTTGCAGTCGATTACTGATCCGCTGCAGGTTTTTATCACTGCGTAACGAGCTCTGTGGCCGACAGACGAGTCTGCGTTGTTGAGGATGGTGGTGGAGGCGTCTGATTGGATATAACAACATGGACATTAATAATTGTCTATTGGTTAACGCTTAATGAAGGACCAATTTAGTAGATCCAACAACTTCATGTACCTAGGGGTTCCCCTAGCAAAAATGAGTGCAGTTGAATTGATGGCTTGGGCTGATCGATTGCTGAGCTCTCATTTTCGATTGATTGGTTTGGTATGCGACGCTGCGTATGACTATAAGAAAGAAAGCTATGAAATGCCCGGGTAATTATTTACTTTTGCTTGCCATACTGATCGGTATTTCAGTCACATCCTATCGGTTGCAATCCGCTGTTAATGGCGACCTGAATCACCCAATAAGGTTTGCTGTTCACTCCCCTCAGGATGTAATCCCGACGCGAAATGAGTTACTGCTTAACGGCAGGATTGCCAGGTCTTTTGAAGAGAGAGAGGTGCTGGAAGCAGAGCATGAAGCCGATCGGCTATCCGAAGATCCGGTACAGGCTGCGGAACTCTGTGAAGCCACTCCCTATCAACTGGAGATGTTGCATCTGGTTAATCGGGCCAGGGCCAGACAGCGGGATTGTGGTGGTGAACTCCATCAGACCGCTCCACCCTTGAGATGGAATTGCCGCTTACATGAAGCCGCCGTGATTCATTCTCAGGATATGATCGATTCTGATTTTTTTGACCACCAGGGCTCTGATGGGTCAACGGTTGGCATGCGGGTTAGCCGCTCTGGCTATGAGTGGCGGACTGTTGGAGAGAACATTGCGGCTGGCTATCCGGACAATCAGGCGGTGATGGCGAATCTGTTATCCAGCCCGACCCATTGTAGCAATATTATGGATCCGAAATTTCGTGAGTTTGGTTCAGCGGTGATCGATACGGATCAGGCGCGCTACTACAACTACTGGACTCAGGTATTTGGCGCACGTTGATCAGACCTACCTGACTGGTTGAATCTATTTTTCGATACACTGTTTAAGCATCGCCTGATTGTAAGCCGCTGCATAATCATAGGCCCGCTGTAACAACTGCAGATGGATCTCGCCGCGCACCACATCTGTGGATCCCTCCACATAACGGATGCCACAGACTGTCTTGGCTCTGCGGGTCAATTCCGCCGGGACCCCTGGCAGGTCGGTGGCCCGCCCCATCATGCCAAGCAGTCGCTTGTCCCGCTTATCCAGGGCGGTCTGAACATCACGCTCCACATCGGCATCGCTGAGCCAGGCTAACGAATCGACACTTTTTTTCTCCTCTGGTGTAAGTTGGCTCAAATCAATATCCTGAGTGTTCTGGCAGGCTGCCAGGGTAAGCAGCAGAGTTGTAAAAATGGCTCGCCTAATCACGGGTTTTCCTGTTACTTGGGAAGCGTATGTTGCCGATCAGCCAGACAAGCATACCACTCAAAGCGCCATAGAGATGGGACGCGACAACAACCGGTCCATTTGCCACCGATTCACTGCCCGGTAGTGGTCCCTGCCACTGCTCCCAGGCAATTTTCCCCAGAACGGCAATCAGCAGGCTCACAGAGAGTAGTGGTTCCTGTTTCATCTGCTTGAGCAGGCCCCAGATCAATA
>JAHRHW010000264.1 GCA_019100305.1 Candidatus Thiodiazotropha taylori
GCCGGTACATTCGGTGATAAAGGCAATATCAAGTTCCGCTTTGATCCCAGCTATATGGCCATGGCTGCGGAAGGCAAGCTGTAACAGTCTGTCAACGAAGTCTGGGCAGTGTCGGTTTTTATGACTTTCCTGAAAGCCGGTACTGCTCAGTAACATCCAGCCGACCTCATATGAATTGATGCATTCTCCTGAATCCACAGATTCAGGAATATCACAACGGCATCAAGACTCGGGGTGTTGAGGATAATCCAGAGAAACCCTATGAAGAAATTCATCAATCAACGCCCGGGCAGGGCATTCAAGCTGCTGTTGGGTATCGCACCCTTCGTGCTTCTGCTTCTGCTCTATGTGATGGGTTCGGATGCCCGTCTTGAAGTGAATCCGAATGACAAGCTGCTGCCCAGCATGAGTCAGATTGCCGATGGTCTGGAACGGATGGCCTTTGAGCCCAGCAAACGATCCGGGGAATATCTGTTCTGGCAGGATACCGCCAGCAGTCTGACCCGTCTCAGTTTAGGAATCCTGATTGCGGCAATGCTTGGGTTACTGATCGGTTTGGTGACTGGCGCATTGCCTATGATCTCCGCTTCACTTTCGCCGTTGCTGACCGTGGTCTCGCTGATACCGCCGCTGGCGATTTTGCCGATTCTGTTCATTGTTTTCGGTCTCGGCGAGGTCTCCAAAGTGGTGTTGATTGCCATCGGCATCACCCCCTTCATCGCCCGGGACATTCAACGACGCACCCAGGAGATTCCCTTCGAGCAATTGGTAAAAGCCCAATCCCTCGGTGCCAATACCTCGCAGATCATGATCCGGGTACTGCTGCCCCAGATCATGCCAAAACTGTTCGATGCAGTGCGTTTGTCTCTCGGTGCGGGATGGCTGTTTCTGATTGCTGCGGAAGCGGTTGCTGCAACAGACGGTCTGGGATATCGGATCTTCCTGGTAAGGCGTTACATGGCGATGGATGTGATTCTTCCCTATGTGGCCTGGATAACCATCCTTGCATTTCTCATCGATGTGAGTCTGCGGGAGCTGACAAAAAAACTCTTTCCTTGGTATGTGCAGGGAGGTAAGTCATGAGTGAAGCCAATCAAGATACAACACCGATGATTCAGGTAAATCAGGTATGGAAGCAGTATGACGACAACATCGTCTTGGAACGTCTTAACAAAACCGTCGATGAGGGGGAGTTCGTTACTCTGGTAGGCGCTTCGGGTTGCGGCAAAAGTACTTTCCTGAACATGTTGTTGGGCACCGAGCAGCCCTCCAAAGGTGAAATACTGCTTGACGGTAAACCGATCCCGAATGAAGCGGGATCGGATCGGGGTATTGTGTTCCAGCAATACTCGGTATTTCCCCATATGACCGTGTTGGAGAATGTGATGGCGACCTGCGGCTTTCAACGTCCAGGCATTACCGGCTATCTGTTCGGTTCGGGGCGAAGTGCAGCCCGTGAGGCGGCCGAGTTGATACTCGAGCAGGTCGGTCTCAGTCAGGCGTTGAAGAAGTATCCCCATGAACTGTCCGGCGGTATGCGGCAGCGTCTCGCGCTGGCCCAGGCACTTTTGGGTAAACCCCGAATACTGTTACTGGATGAATCATTCGGTGCCCTCGATCCAGGTATTCGATCAGATATGCACGACCTGGTGTTAAATCTTTGGAGTGAACACAAGCTGACCGTCTTCATGGTCACCCACGACCTGAAAGAGGGTTTCTATCTGGGCACCCGCTTGTGGGTGTTCGACAAGTTGAGACATGATCCCCAGGCTCCGCAAAGGTTCGGTGCAGTGATTACCTATGATCTGCCGGTAGGGCATATGGACCAAACAACCTATCAACAGATCGACGACCACTTGAGACCGATACCGGCTCACGCAGGTTAGTGGAGAGATCAATATGAGTAATATGATCAAGTCGATTGACTATACAACGCAACTGCCCAGTGGGGCACATTGGTCATTACGTATGCGTCGGGGCAGCATCATGCGGCTAACTGACATAAGCGGAGCCTCCAATCTGGGTATGCTCTTCTATAACCCGGAAAATCTTCTGGAACGCTATAACGCACCCGACACCCTGAAGTGTCAGCACACCTTCAAGTTGACCCGGGGTAATTGTCTCTACTCGGATATGGGACGGATCTTTGCCTCCATTGTTGAGGACAGCCTGGGGTGGCATGAGACCGTGTCCGGTAACTCGCACGCTTCGCACGTGGCCTCCAGGTGGGGTGCAAGGGATTATCAGCACGATCGTAATGACTGGAAACAGAACGGCCATGATGCGTTTCTGGTGGAACTGGCCAAGTATGGACTTGGTACCGCAGACCTTGCCGCCAACATCAACTGGTTCAGCAAAGTGATGGTCAATGAAGAGGGTAACCTGGAACTGGCTACAGACCACAGCCAGGTGGGTGATCAGGTGACGCTGCGCTTTGAGATGGACACCCTGGTCCTGATGCACACCTGTCCGCATCCAATGAATCAATCTGCAGACTATCCACAAAGCCGGGTGCAGATCGAACTGGGTGTGGCTCAGGCCGTCCAGCAGGATGACTACTGCATGCACTTCAGAGCGGAGAATACTCGCGGATTTCAGAATAACGCCCTCTATCATATCGGCGTTGGAGAGTAGATGATGATCAAACAGTCAGAACTGCTGGCGGAGCAGGCGAGCCGAATAACCCGGGTTGATGCCGGCGACTATTTCATTGGCATTCTCAAAGCGGGTGAGACAATTCGTATCCTCGATCTGGAAGGTAACCAGGCGGCGGATACCCTTTTTTACTCTGCCGATAATCCGGCAGAACGCTACAGTGCCATGGATACCATCAGGGAGCAGGGCAACATTTATTTGACGGCCGGTTCAAAACTTCGCTCCAATGAAAATAATGTGATGCTGGAAGTGGTGGCGGATACCTGTGGTCGTCACGATACCCTTGGCGGCGCCTGCGCCACGGAGAGCAATACGGTGCGCTACGATCTGGAGAAGCGTTGCATGCACGCCTGTCGTGACAGCTGGATGCTGGCGGTAGCGGAACATCCCGAGTATGGCATCAGCAAACGGGATATCACCCATAACATCAACTTCTTTATGAATGTGCCGGTCACTGCTGAAGGTGGCTTGACCTTTGAGGACGGCATCTCCGCTCCTGGAAAATATGTGGAGCTGAGAGCAGAGATGGATGTGATCGTGCTGCTTTCAAATTGTCCTCAGTTGAACAACCCCTGTAACGGTTACAACCCAACCCCGATCGAATGTCTGATCTGGGGTAGCGCCTGAAGAGTTTGCGGCATTGATGTATAAAAGATCAGTGGACGACCACTGATGACGCTTTTTTTAACCGGGACGGCCCGGTCAAGGTAAGCATGTTTTCCAAAGTATTGATCGCCAATCGTGGCGCCATCGCAACACGGATTATCCGCACCCTGCAAAGACTCGATATTCCGTCCCTGGCCGTTTATGCAGAGAGTGATGCGGATAGTCTGCATGTTCGTCATGCCGACCAGGCCTTCTCCCTGGGCGATGGTGTGGCCGCCGATACCTACCTGGATATGCAAAAGATCATCGCCATTGCCAAAGCGAATGGTGTTGATGCGATACACCCCGGTTACGGTTTTCTGAGTGAGAATGCCGACTTTGTCAGACGCTGTGAAGCGGAAGGTATTGTCTTCATCGGACCAACGGCGGAACAGATGGAGCTGTTTGGCTTGAAACACAAAGCCAGGGAATTGGCTCAGCAGGCGGATGTGCCACTGACTCCGGGCACCGAACTGCTGCAGGATCTCCACTCTGCACTAACGTCAGCGGAGCGTATCGGTTATCCGGTGATGCTGAAGAGTACTGCCGGGGGTGGTGGTATCGGGATGCAGTTGTGTCACTCTGCTGAAGAGGTGACAACCGCCTTCGACTCGGTCAAGCGCCTGGGTGCCAACAATTTCGCCAATGACGGAGTATTCATTGAAAAGTTCATCGCCAGAGCCAGACATATTGAAGTCCAGGTTTTTGGAGATGGCAAAGGTGGCGCTCTGGCCATCGGTGAACGGGACTGCTCAAGCCAGCGGCGTAATCAGAAAGTGGTTGAGGAGTGTCCGGCACCCAATCTGACCAACGAGATACGTCAGAAACTCTATCGAACGGCTGAATCCCTGCTCTCCAGTGTCTGCTATCGGAATGCAGGTACGGTTGAGTTTATCTACGATGCGGATACGGATGCCTTCTACTTTCTCGAGGTCAACACCCGTCTCCAGGTGGAGCATGGGGTGACGGAGGAGGTCTATGGAATCGACCTGGTGGAGTGGATGATCAAACAGGCTGCAGGCGATGGGATCGATCTGCAGAGTGAGCGTGAGCAGCTCTCAGCAAAAGGCCATGCGGTTCAGGTCAGGCTCTATGCGGAAGACCCCTATCGGGATTTTCAACCCTCACCCGGTCTGCTGACCGAGGTACTGTTTCCCGATGATCAGGATGTGCGGATAGATCGCTGGATCGAGTCGGGTGTCGAGGTGCCTGCCTATTTCGATCCCATGCTGGCGAAGGTGATCGTGCACGCTTCTGAGCGAAGTGCGGCGTATGCAAAACTGCAAAACACACTCGCATCAATCCGACTCTATGGCAGTGAGACCAATCTGGACTATCTTTCCGTGCTGAGTCGGGATCCCTTATTGCTGGCGGGTGAAGTGACAACCCGATATCTCAATGACTTTGTCTATACCCCGAGTCGTATCGACGTGTTGCAGGGGGGGACCCAGACCACCGTTCAGGACTACCCTGCAAGAACGGGTTATTGGGATGTGGGTGTACCGCCTTCCGGGCCTTTTGACAACTACTCGTTTCAGCTGGCCAATCGGCTGCTTGGCAATCCTGCCGGGGCGGCCGGCATGGAGATCACCATGCAGGGGCCGAGTCTGAAGTTCAGTTGCAATTGCCGGATTGCTTTGACCGGTGCAGAGATCGAAGCGAGCCTTGATGGTAAACCCCTGGCAATGTGGACAGCGGTGGAGATTCATACTGGGCAGACACTCAGCCTGGGTAGAATCAAACAGCAGGGGGCGCGAAGTTATCTGGCAGTGAGTGGCGGTATCGATTGCCCGGACTATCTGGGCTCCAAATCGACCTTCACCCTGGGACAGTTCGGTGGTCACAACGGTCGGGCTCTGCGGGCTGGAGATGTGTTGAGAATCGCTACATCAGACAACCTGAGCGGCCTGGAAACGTTAGCAGAAGATGCCAGGCCTCAGATGGCCCATGAGTGGCAATTGCGGGTGATCTACGGTCCTCACGGGGCGCCCGATTTTTTCACACAACCGGATATCGATCGATTCTTTTCACACCAGTGGGAAGTCCACTACAACTCCAGCCGGACCGGAATCCGTCTGATCGGGCCCAAGCCCGAGTGGGCACGCAAGGATGGTGGGGAGGCGGGGCTCCATCCCTCGAATATTCACGACAACGCCTATGCCTTCGGTACCGTGGATTTTACCGGTGACATGCCGGTGATACTCGGACCGGACGGTCCCTCTCTGGGTGGTTTTGTCTGTCCGGCAACCGTGATCCAGGCCGATCTTTGGAAGCTGGGGCAGCTGCGTGCCGGTGATAAAGTCAGCTTTGTACCGGTGGATCTTGAAACGGCCGTCAGACTGGAGCGGGATCAAATCGAAGCGGTTGCGCAGATGAAACCCCTGGCGGATCAATACCAACCTTGCGAGATAACCACCCCTGTTGTGGGGCGGCTTGCGAGTGATGAGTATGGTGTCGAGGTGGTCTATCGCCTTGCCGGCGATCACTTCATGCTGGTGGAGTATGGCGAGCAGGTGCTGGATATCTCACTGCGATTTCGTGCCCATGCATTGATGCAATGGCTGCAGCAACACCCCCTCAATGGATTGCAGGAGTTGACTCCCGGAATCCGTTCACTGCAGATCCACTTTGATGCCCAGCGCCTCACTCATCATAAACTGCTGCAGCATCTGAAGACAGCGGAGCACGCATTGGCCAGTCAGATCGATCAACTCCATGTGCCTTCGAGGATTGTGCATATCCCGCTCTCATGGGATGACGAAGCCTGTCATAAAGCCGTTGAAAAATACGATCAGTCGGTACGTAAGAATGCTCCCTGGTGTCCCAGTAATCTGGAGTTCATTCGACGCATCAACGGACTGCAAAGCATCGATGATGTGAAACGGATTGTGTTTGATGCCTCCTATCTGGTGATGGGATTGGGCGACGTCTATCTCGGTGCGCCCGTCGCCACGCCGGTGGATCCCCGTCATCGGTTGGTGACCACCAAATACAATCCGGCCAGAACCTGGACTGCGGAGAATTCTGTGGGTATCGGCGGCTCCTATCTCTGTGTCTATGGTATGGAAGGGCCGGGAGGTTATCAGTTTGTTG
>JAHRHW010000027.1 GCA_019100305.1 Candidatus Thiodiazotropha taylori
GCCGATACCCGCAAAGGGATGCGCCCCGGCTTTTCCACTGCTGCCGAGCCACAGCTTGGTAAGGAACTGTTCAGATATCTTTCAGAACAGGCGGCAGATCACCACAATCCGGTTGCCTGCGGGGTGTTCGGTGCGGACATGCAGGTGGAGTTGATCAACGATGGTCCGGTGACCTTCTGGTTGAATAGCTAAGAGTTCTGCTGAGTCCTTGTCTTTATTGGATTGCAGGCCTGGTCAGTATCCAGAACCAATAGATATCGAAGGGTCTGTTGCCAATGCTGGTCCACTAACTTTCAATGTGTAACCCATGTCTCCGAACAGCTGTTACCCTTGACTCCGGTCTATACAGATGGGAAAGGGGTTGGGAAGCGGGTGTACGCCAATCGTTTGACCTAACTAAAAATAAAATCCACCAACTCTTCATTACGAGCACGTTGATTACTCATAAAGGCTAAGTAGCTCACTCAAAGCCTGTCTGGTGGGGCCATGCCCCACCAAAAACGATTCGATTAAACACAATAAAACGCCTTAATGCTTACAGAATCACCATCGGTTTAATACTGATGGTCAGTATCGTAATAGGGTGAAGCATTGCCATGATCATCGAATAAACACAGACGTACTGATTAATTTTCCACGGCAGCGGCCTGTTGCTGGTTTTCTGGGCCATTCCCTTGCCGCGTTCGCTGAGTAGGGCGCCGCCGTTCTGCTCCATGCAGCAGATGAGATTAGCAAGCGGATCTATCACCTACACACTCCTCTGGTTGTGCCCTTGGTGGAGAATCTGGGCTGTATGAACTGTCCGGCCGATATCATCGGAAAGCAGGGTATTCTGGTGATCGATCCGGGATCCGGCGTCCAGATCGGTGAAGTGGTGCTGCGTCAGATCGCCAACCGATCACTGTTGGCGAGCTGATGGGCGGCTGAATCAGCTTCAATACTGTCATTTTCTCCGATTTTCTCTAGAATAAGCGGTTTGGCCGGGGGGATGTGCATATCGCCCTGTTGACCATGGCATTCATTGATCGGAGTCTTTAGCTATGCAGCGTACCGCGCAGGTTGAGCGCAATACCCTGGAAACCCAGATCAGCATCACGTTGGATCTGGATGGTCGCGGGGAGTCGGATTTTGCTACCGGTGTGCCCTTTCTCGATCACATGCTGGATCAGATAGCGCGCCACGGACTGATCGATCTGAAGGTGGTTGCCAAGGGGGATCTGCACATCGATGCCCACCACACGGTGGAGGATATCGGTATCACCCTGGGGCAGGCGCTGTGCAAAGCCGTCGGTGATAAAAAGGGTATTCGCCGCTATGGCCATGCCTATGTGCCGCTTGATGAGGCCCTGTCACGGGTCGTCGTGGATTTTTCCGGACGACCGGGGCTGGTCTATGAAGTGGCCTTCACCCGTGGCCGAATCGGCGAGTTCGACGTTGACCTGTTTCAGGAGTTTTTTCAGGCGCTGGTCAACCACGCGGGTATCACCCTGCACATCGACAACCTGCGTGGTACCAATGCGCACCACCAGGCAGAGACGATCTTCAAGGCGTTAGGTCGGGCGTTGCGCTTCGCGCTGGAGCCGGATCCACGCATGGCTGAGCAAATACCCTCGACCAAGGGCTCTCTGTAAAGAAACGCTTCACAGGTATCAAGATGTCACAGCGTATCACCGTTATCGACTACGGTATGGGAAATCTGCGCTCAGTCGCCAAAGCGGTTGAGCATGTTGCTTCTGCCCAGGATGAGGTATTGGTTACCGATGACCCTGAGTTGATTCTGAATTCGGATCGGGTGGTGTTTCCCGGCCAGGGTGCTGCCAGGGACTGTATGGCGGCAATCTCCGATCACCATCTCAACCGGGCGGTTCTGGAGGCAGCCAACAGTAAACCGTTTCTTGGTATCTGTATGGGGCAGCAGGTGCTGCTCGAAAAGAGTGAAGAGAATGGCGGTACCGAACTGCTGGGACTGTTTGCCGGTCAGGTAAGGCACTTTCCCGGTGGGGTGGCCCCGGATGGCGAGGCGTTGAAGATCCCGCACATGGGTTGGAACAAAGTCAACCGACAGAGCGACCACCCGCTCTGGCAGGGTATCGATCAGGATAGCCGTTTCTATTTTGTGCACAGCTATTATGTCGATCCGGAACAGCAGGATTTGATTGCAGCGACCACCGATTACGGGGTTAGTTTCGCCAGCGCGATCGCCCGGAAGAATCTGTTTGCCGTGCAATTTCATCCGGAAAAGAGTGCGGATGACGGCTTGCGCCTGCTGAAGAATTTCGTCAACTGGACGCATTGAAACTCGCTCATCCGGCTGAGTTGGAATAGGCTGAATCTAGTAACCAAACAATCAGGATATCGCTTGTGCTGTTAATACCTGCAATAGATCTTAAAGATGGCCAATGTGTGCGCTTACGCCAGGGCCGCATGGAAGACGATACCGTGTTTTCCGACAACCCCTTGCAGATGGCAACCCAATGGGTTGAGGCTGGGGGGCGAAGACTCCATCTGGTGGATCTGAATGGCGCCTTTGCCGGCGAGCCGGTGAATGGCGGCGCGATTCGTGAAATTGGCAATGCCTATCCGGATCTGCCGATCCAGGTGGGTGGTGGGATACGCGACGAAGCGACCATCGAAGCCTATCTGAAGGCCGGGGTGGACTATTGCATCATCGGAACCCAGGCGGTCAAGGAGCCTGAGTTCGTTGCCCGGGCCTGTCGTGAATTTCCCGGTCATGTGATTGTCGGACTGGATGCCAAAGAGGGTATGGTGGCGATCAATGGTTGGGCGGAAGTGACCGACCAGGAAGTCACCGAACTCTCCAGGCGTTTTCAGGATGACGGGGTCTCAGCCATCGTCTACACCGATATCGGGCGGGATGGCATGCTCAGCGGGCCGAATGTGGAGGCGACAAGGGATCTGGCCAATGCGATCACCATTCCGGTCATCGCCTCCGGCGGTATCACCGATATTGGTGACATCGAGGCCCTATGTCAGGCGCAAACCGACAACATCATGGGTGCCATCACCGGCAGGGCAATCTATGAGGGTACACTGGATCTGGCGGAAGGGCAGCGCCTGGCCGATCAACTGACGGGTTCATAACAAGGGTCTACCGGAATGCTAGCGAAACGAATTATTCCATGTCTCGACGTCGATGCAGGGCGCGTGGTGAAAGGGGTAAAGTTTGTCGATATACGGGATGCCGGGGATCCGGTAGAGGTGGCACGGCGCTATAATGAAGAGGGGGCGGATGAGATCACCTTCCTCGACATCACCGCCAGTTCCGACAACCGGGAGACCATCGTTCATGTGGTTGAACAGGTGGCCAGTGAGGTCTTCATCCCTCTGACCGTTGGGGGCGGGATACGCACCGAGGACGACATCCGCAGGATGCTCAACGCGGGTGCGGATAAGGTCGCCATCAACACCGCAGCGGTATTCAACCCGGAGTTCGTCAAGCAGGCCACCGATCGGTTCGGCTCCCAGTGCATCGTGGTGGCGATCGACGCGAAAAAGGTCAGCGCCGAAGGTGAGCCCTTGAAGTGGGAGATATTCACCCATGGTGGACGCAAGCCCACCGGCCTGGATGCCATCGAATGGGCGCAACGGATGAGTGGCTACGGTGCCGGAGAGATCCTGCTTACCAGTATGGATCGTGACGGTACCAAAATCGGTTTCGATAATGAGCTGACTCGGGCGATCGTTGAGGCGGTACCGATTCCGGTGATTGCCTCTGGAGGCGTCGGAGAGTTACAGCATCTGGTAGACGGGGTTAAAAAGGGTGGTGCTGATGCGGTATTGGCCGCAAGCATCTTCCACTTTGCCGAGTACTCCATCGGTGAGGCTAAACAGTTTATGGATCAACAGGGCGTCGAGGTAAGACAATGACTTGGCTCGAACAGATAAAGTGGGATCAGGATGGCCTGGTGCCGGCGATTGCCCAGGAGTCGGGTAGCGGCAAGATTCTGATGATGGCCTGGATGAATGCAGAAGCACTGGAACTGACCAGGCAGACCGGGCATGCCGTGTATTGGTCCAGATCGCGAAAAAAACTCTGGCATAAAGGGGAAGAGTCGGGAAATCAGCAGGTTGTGCATGCGATACGCCTCGATTGTGACGGGGATGTGGTATTGCTGGAGGTTGAGCAAAAAGGTGGAATTGCCTGTCATACTGGAAGACACAACTGCTTCTTCCGGGAATTGCAGGACGATCAGTGGCAGGAGATACTGCCGGTACTGAAAGACCCCAAGCAGATTTACAAGTGAGCTGAGGCATGAGTGATCTACTGCAACAACTGGCACAGGTGCTCGAAGAGCGAAAGCAGGCGGCGCCGGATAGCTCCTACGTGGCCAAGCTCTACGACAAAGGGCTCGACGGGATCCTGAAGAAGATCGGTGAAGAGGCCACCGAGACCGTGATGGCGGCGAAGGATGGCGATGCCGATAAAATTGTCTATGAAACCGCGGATCTGTGGTTTCATACCCTGGTACTGCTGGCACATCAGGGGCTGGGGCCCGATCTGGTGCTGCAGGAGTTGCAGCGGCGTTTTGGGCTTTCCGGACTGGAAGAGAAGGCTCAACGGGGTAAATCGGCCTCATGAAAGGAGCCGTTTGTTGTCTCATTAGTATGAGAGAGCACTCTTAGGTATCATTCCGGGGCTGTACTGAATAAACAAACTAGGCGCGCAGAGACTGATCAGGTTTAATAGCCGCGCTACATTCAAATGAAACCGGCATGTCCGGAGGTGGAGAAAATTATGGGTTTTGGTGGTATCAGTATCTGGCAACTGTTGATTATCCTGGCGATTGTCCTGTTGCTGTTCGGAACCAAACGGCTGAAAAACATCGGCTCTGACCTGGGTGGTGCCATCAAAGGCTTCAAGGGCGCCATGAAAGATGGTGAGAAAGAGTCGGCAAAGGCGAAAGAGCAGATCGAGCAGTCCGAGTCCGGAACGGTTGTGGATGGCGAGGTCACCTCGAAAGAGCGTGAAAAGCAGTAAAACGTCCGATTCGTATCCACAGCTGAACAGAGCACACTATGTTTGATGTCGGTTTTTGGGAGCTGACGATTATTGCACTGGTTGCCTTGATCGTCATCGGTCCCGAGCGTTTACCCAAAGTGGCCCGTACTGCCGGCCATTGGCTGGGCCGTGGCCGGCGTTTCATCGCCAACGTAAAGGCAGACATCGATCAGGAGATCAAAGCGGAAGAGCTGAAAGAGATCCTTGATAAGCAGGCGAAAATGGCCAACCCTGTACATGAGATACTGGAAGAGACGAAACAGGATCTGACCCAGTTCAAACAGCGTACTGAGAGCCAGATTGAAGCGGCCCGGGATGAAATGGACTCTGCACAGGCCCCCGAGAATAAAAAACCGAATCAAGCAGAATAGATGTCGGCACCCAATTCCCCAGAAACCACCACTCAAGAGCAGCCGCTGGTCTCGCACCTGATCGAACTCCGTGATCGTGTGCTGCGCATGGTATTGGCGGTATTGGTGGTTTTCGCGGTGCTGTTCCCCTTCGCCAACGATCTCTACAGTGCGATTGCCGGACCGATGCGTGCTGCCCTGCCGGAAGGCAGCACCATGATCTCCACCAAGCCCATCGATCCGTTCCTGATTCCTTTCAAGCTGAGTCTTCAGCTGGCCATTTTCATCGCCATACCTTTCATCCTTTCCCAGTTCTGGGCGTTTGTGGCGCCGGGACTCTATCGCCATGAAAAACGCATGGTGGTACCGCTGCTTGTCTCAAGCACGCTGCTGTTCTATCTGGGTATGGCGTTTGCCTATTTTGCGGTCTTTCCTCTGGTCTTCACCTTTCTGGCCGGAACCGCCCCGGAAGGGGTTGAGGTGGCCACCGACATGGGCAGTTATCTCGATTTTGTGATGACCCTGTTTTTTGCCTTCGGTGTGGCCTTCGAAGTGCCTATCGCTACCATCATTCTGGTGTGGCTTGGCATCACCACACCGGAAAAACTGCGTCATAAGCGTCCCTATGTGATTGTTGGCGCCTTTGTAGTGGGCATGTTCCTCACCCCCCCCGATGTGATCTCCCAAACCCTGCTGGCACTGCCGATGTGGGTGCTGTTCGAGCTGGGTGTGATCTTCTCCAAAGGGTTTGTGAAGAAGCCCGATGAGGAGTCCGAAACTGCAGCCGTCGAAACCACCCCAGAGACAGTGGAAGAGGCGCAGCTGGAGCCAGCTGAAGCACCGGTGGGGAGTGATATCGATCCGGCCCAGGACTATGTCGATGCCGATCGATTCGTTCCCATGACCGATGAAGAGATGGAAGAGGAGCTGGACGCCATCGAAGCCGATGAGGATAGCTCACCGGCTGAGCCGGCGCAGAGTCAGGATCCGGTTGAGACTAAGCTCCAACAGGTGCAGCAGTATCGGGCGGCGGGTGACGTGGAACAGGCCCGAGAGCTGCTCTACGAGATCCTTCAGGATGGCAATTCAGATCAGCGCATGGTGGCCAGAAACATCCTGGCTCAGCTCGATTCCGAGGATTGAATCATCCACTTACCCTGAGTCGGGTACCGTGAACCAGTGACAGGGTAATCTCTTCAGCCGATATGGATGCCGGAAAGTAGGTTCCTGAGATCTTTGCGCTATTGATGCTGGCGCCTTCAAGTATCGTCTGTCGCAAGTCTACCCCTCGCAGATCCGCATGACGCAGATAGGCGTCGGCCATGTTCAGGCCTCTGGCATCCAGGTTTCTCAAGTCCACACCGCGCAGGTCGGCACTCTCCAGGCTGCACTCCTCGCCTGCAGCCCGCCGCTCATTGAACTCCTCGACCTGTCCATGCTTCAACAGCTGATACATGGGATCCTGACTAAGCTCTCGGTGTGCCATGGCGACCTCTTTCAATCAAATCGTTTCGGGTTTTTGGAATTCTTTAAGTGAAAATTTAGTTCATAGATTCGGGCGGCAGATATTAACGATATATGTATTTATTGTTGATCTTAACGCACTCTCCATCTAGTATTGGAAATATTAATGCTTTGAGTGACGAAAATGGCTGGCACCCCACAAATTCATTATAAACAAAACCGACTAAAGCAGTTGAGGGCCTTTTGCCATGCGGCACAAACAGGGTCTATCAGTGAAGCTGCAGAGCGACTCTATCTGAGTCAACCCACCGTGTCACTGCAGATACAAGCACTGGAGAGGGAGCTGGAGACCGTCCTGTTTGAGCGGCGGGGGCCGAAGATCAAACTCACTCCGGAGGGTGAGACTCTCTACAAGCTCTCTCAGCCCCTGGTCGAGGGTATGGATAAACTGCAGGAGACCTTCTCCGCCTCCTGCGGAAAACTGGAGAGCGGTGAATTGAACATTGCCGCCGGGGAGTCCACCATTCTCTACATCCTGCCCGAGCCGATCCGCCGATTTGCTGAGCGATATCCGGGCATACGGGTGAAGCTGCACAATGTAACCGGGCGCGACGGAATGGCCATGCTCAGGGCGGATGAGACCGACCTTGCGATTGGCTCGATGATCGAGATACCGGATGATGTAACCTATCAACCGGTGGTCAACTATGCACCGGTACTGATCACTCCCAAGGATCATCCCTTAGCCAAGAAAGAGCAGATTCGGCTGCATGATATCAGCCCTTATGGTTTGATCCTGCCACCCCATCACCTGAGCACCTGGAGGATGGTTGATCTGGTGTTCAAGCAGCACAACGCCAGTTATAACGTGACCCTGGAAGCGGGGGGTTGGGAAGTGATCAAAAAATATGTGGAGATCGGCCTTGGTATCTCGATTGTCACCGATGTCTGTCTGACTGGGGAGGAGCAAGTGGCAACCATCCCGTTGGGTGACTATTTCCCTGATCGGAGCTACGGCATCGTGCTCAGGCGGGGCAAGTTCCTATCGCCCCAGGCCAAGCGATTTTTGGAAATTGTCCGCGAACTCTATAATTAACCGCTGAAAACAACTCTTTTTCCTATTATTGAGTGGTAAAAAAAAGAATTAATTTCAGCGAGTTGGCAATATTCCTGTCTACTTGGTCATTGTTATTTTCCTGACGCAATAAAGTGTTTTAGAATAGACCGGCTTGTAGAGGAGATGGATATGATCGGAAAGGCCCCGGAATTTCAAACCCTGCTTCGCGCCATGCGAATTGTGTCTGCGACAGATGCAACTGTGCTGGTGACCGGTGAAAGCGGTACTGGCAAGGAGTTGCTTGCTCAGGCGCTGCACGATAACAGTCGTCGTTGCAATAAGCCTTTTGTCACGGTGAATTGTGCTGCACTGCCCACCCAGTTGGCGGAGAGCGAGCTGTTTGGCCATCGTAAAGGTGCTTATACCGGAGCGACCTCTGACAGTATGGGCAAGGTTCAGGCGGCACAGGGCGGCACGCTGTTTCTGGACGAGATCGGTGAATTGCCACTCAGCGTACAGGCAAAGCTGTTGCGCTTTCTCGAGACCGGCGAATGTCAGATGGTTGGCCGGGCCAACAACCAACGGGTGGATGTGCGAATCATTGCCGCAACCAATCGTGACCTCTCAAAATCCCTTGATGAGGGAACATTCCGAAGTGACCTATACTATCGCCTGAATGTAGTTCCGTTGGAGCTGCCACCCCTGCGTGAGCGTGCCGGGGATATGGAATTGTTGCTCAACGGGCTGACCTTTGAGCTCTCCAAAAGTTACAAGCTGCGAGCACCGATCTATAGCAGGCAGGTGTTGAAGACTTTGAACGCTTATCCTTGGCCTGGAAATGTTCGCGAATTGAAGAATTTTGCTGAACGTATGCTGATTCTCTTCTCAGGCAGAAAAGTCGAAGTTGAAAATCTGCCGAACGAGTTCCGCAGTCAGGTAAAGCGGAGTGTGGTCAAGGAAGGTGGTTTTGTCCTGCCGGAACAGGGCTTGAGCATGGATCAGCTCGAAGCAGACCTGATTGAGCAGGCACTCTCCAAAACGCTGGGTAACCGCAGCAAGGCAGCTCGCCTGCTAGGCCTTACCCGGGATACATTGCTCTACAGAATGAAGAAATACGCGATCGATTGTTAACGCAGCCTGGCGGCCCAGTCGCTCTCAGTAGATTCTGAAACCACCGTGGCGTCTACGGCTGCGATAGTCGAACAGGGCAACCCCGGCGACTATGCCCACAATGAAAGTGATCGCAGCTGCAATCAGCCCCCATTTCAGCGGCAGCATGATTCCAAACTCCCCCTGCTGCGCTCTGAGACTCTCGTTCTCCTGCTGAATACGATCCAGAGCCGCAACGATTCCCTCGGTATTTTCCAACTGATCCTGAAGTTCGGTATTGGCTTGCTGTTCCTGGCTTTTCAGATTATTGAGCAGCTTTTCTGTCTCACTGAGCTGTTGTTCCTTAGCCTGCAAACGCTCCTTCAGCTCACTGTTTTCAGCGGTCAGCTCGATCACAAGGGTACGGGCAGGTTTGGATTTGATTAAAAACCCGGCTTTGGTCCAACCGACCGTGCCGTCTTTTGTTCGTACTTCGGCGAAAAACCCCTCTTCACTGAGTAATTCCAGCTCGGTTCCGCTTTTGAGGCGTTTTAATAACTTGCCTTTGGAGTTAATCAACTCGTAGAGAGATAGATTCAGTTCATCTGTGACATAACGGGTCTCGGAATGGGCAGACAAACTGACACAGAGCAGACAGCTACAGAGCAGTGAAACGATATAGAACTTCATTGGAGTTAAAGGCCTAACCTATCCGGCGGGAAACCCGCATCAAATCAAAAAATCAGTGAGAAAAAAGCATATCGAATAGGTGACCCGCATACTAGTCCCAATCTTGCCAGTGAGGCATGGTTCACTGAAATCGCTGTCTCCCCGGTCTGTTCAGTTTCCGTTCAGTAAGCCCCGATTATGCTGAACTCGAAACAAAGCAAAAGATCACAGGAGACATCTGATGAACGCAATCCACAAACTGGTTGTTGCCACGACATTGAGTCTGATCGTTACCGGTCCAGCCTTGGCTGGCCATACGGATCGACAGAGAGCTTGTGATCACGAATGGGTGGAGAGAATTGACCAGCGCTTGGATCGTCAATATCGACGCATACAGCGGGGTGTTGATCAACATAGCCTTAGCTACAAGGAGAGTAAGCAATTAAAGAAAAAACACAGAAAAATTAGAAGATTGTCTCGAGAGTATCAAGAGGATGGATATCTCTCCCGAAAAGAGTTCAAACGGTTGACCCGAAAACTCGACAGACTGAGCAATAGAATCTGGGAGTATAAGCATAACGACTTGGAGCGCTATGTGATCTATCATGATCGATATGCACATCAGAACAAGGGTTGGTAATCGCTCAACCGGTGGGTATGTCGTTCACGAGACCCTAAGTCTATCTCCTTCTCCTTCCGGGAGAAGGAGTCCCTAAAAGACGGGGTTGGATCGGTTATCTCTCAGGCTTTGAAATGATCTGAAAAGTTTTCGATTTGAGCCAATAGCTGCGAGAGCTCATCGTCAATCAGTGCTTCCGGTTGATTTTCACGTCTCATGATCGACTTCAGGTACATGGCTTTGGCATGGATCGATGTGGCTCCGCTATTGCTCGCGGATCCAGCCAGTTTGTGTACTGCCTGATAGAGCGCGGACTTATCCTTCTTCAGGGAAGCCTGTTGGATGACATTGGATATTTCCGGCAGCATGGCTAAAAACTCTTTCAGGATCAGGCGAGCGGCCTGTTCGTTCCCCGCCACACTGGCCAGGGCTGTATCACGGTCATAGATTGGGTTGCCCGTTTGCAGATTATGTTTTCGTTGACCGGTTGGGTTTTGATAGTTAATGTTTTTGCACCATTTTGCGATGATGCCGTATAGCTGCTCGGGCAGGTAGGGTTTAGGCAGCAGATCATTCATTCCTGCATCGGCCACCTCCTTGCGTTTTTCTGGCAAGACATGGGCCGTCACAGCAATGATCGGTATGTTTTCCGTGGCTGAGTTCGGTTGCCTCAACTGTATGGCCGCATCGATACCGCTCATAACGGGCATCTCGAGATCCATCAGAATCAGATCGAAATTGATTTCAGAGATTCTCTCCATCGCCTCGATGGCACTGTATACGGCCACCACTTCCGCCCCTTCGTTGAGTAGTAGCGTCTTTGCCAACATCAGATTGACGTTACTGTCGTCTACCACCAGAATCTTCATATTTTTCAGAAGTGAACCATGTGGCTCCAATGATGCCGCGTTCACGTCAGCCGAGTGATCGATCACTGACATATTCTCCATCTTCTCTTTCTGAGGAAGCGACAGGTAGATGGTGATGGTGAACTCTGATCCTTTGTCAGGAGCACTTTTCAGAGAGATACTGCCGCCCATCAGATGGACTAGGCGTTTGGCGATGACCAGACCCAAACCGGTACCTCCATAGTGCCGGGTCAAGGATCCGTCGGCTTGTTGGAACGGCTGAAAGAGATGTTCCTGCTGTTCCTGCGCGATGCCGATTCCGGTATCACGGATTCTGATGGTGAGGGCAATTCGCTCGTTTTTCTGTCGCTGCTTCTCAATATTGATAGTGACCTGACCCTGGTCGGTGAATTTGATGGCGTTACCTACCAGGTTGATTAAAATCTGTCTCAAACGCGTTGAATCACCGTACAGGGCAGGGGGTATATCATGGGCCACATAGGTGACCAGCTTCAATCCCTTTTCCAATGCTTTGGGGGTAAATAGAACCTGGACGCTCTTGACCATCGATTCCAGTACGAAATTGCTGTTTTCAAGCTTTACCTTACCGGCTTCCATTTTTGAGAAGTCAAGAATGTCGTCAATGATATCGAGCAGGGAGTTTGCGGAGCTCGTTATAATACGCAGATAGTCTGTTTGTAGATCATCCAGTTTGGTTTTCTCAAGCAAGTGAGCAAAGCCAATGACACCGCTCATTGGGGTTCGGATTTCATGGCTCATGGTCGCCAGAAAATCACTCTTTGCCTGGCTCGCCGCCTCTGCCCCTTCTTTTGCCCATTCCAATTCCTGTGTGCGTTCTGCCACCAGTTGTTCCAGGTCATGTTTGTATGCATTCAAGTCCCGGTCGTATTGCTCGATTTTATTCAGCATCACGTTGAACTCATCAACCAGTGTGCCCAGTTCATCATTACTGACCCGCATCGCACGGCGGCTGAAATCCTGGTCAGCCGTAATGGCTTCTATAGTGGTTAACAACTGTTTAGCTGGAGCAGAGACGATTTTTTGAAATCGATTGGAGAGCAGCAATGCAAAAAGCATGGAGACAATGAAAACACCCAGTATCAGGAGTGCATGTTGAATCAATACTGTGCGGGCATTACGCATATCACCAACGATCACGAAATAACCAATCAGCTCTTCATCGAGCACAATCGGCTCTTCGACTTCAATCGACCCAAACAGCACAAAAGAGCCATTGGAAGCGTCGGTATGTTGTTCATCCGGGGAAATTGCTCTGCTGTGATACTCTGCAAAAGCCTCTCGGTTCAGATTAAGAATTTTTGCACTGACAACATCGCTTTGTGTGGCCAGGGTTGCGAGAATCTCCTGTGCAGCCTGATCGTCACGAAAAGTAATCGCTGCGCTGCTGTTGGCGCCTAACACCCTTGCCAGTGTCTGTAGTCTCGAGACGGTTTCATCGCGAGTCGATGTGATCTCCAAAGTCATAAAAAGAAACAGACTGAGTAATAGCACTGAGGCTGCAGTGGCCAGAATGATCGCCTCAATTTTTTGCTTGATTGAAGCGTTACGCAGTAGGTTCATTGCTGAGCCTCATCATCGATAATGATGGCTAGGTCAAGTAGCTGTGAACTGAGTCTTAAGCCGGATGAGCGCGTTGTGTTGAGATTGATGATGAAACGAAGTTTCTCCAGATCCTGTGTCAGTTCGATCATTCCGCCACCTTGGCTGAATCGCTTCATTTCGCTGATTGTCAATATTGGTCTCGTCTCGATCGCCTGGAGAATTTTCTGAATACGATCTTGTGTTGATTCTGCAAGATAGAGTACATGGCACTCACTCAGCTCTGACTCGTTGCTGATTTTGACACTCTTGATTGGTTTTCCTCTTAGCACCCGGCCTGCCAGTTTAGGCAGGTTGTTGGTTATATTGTCGTCACCGATCGAGCATAGTGTTAATGAGTCCTGCATTGTCTCAGATCGATTCTCAGGCCAGCGGGTGAATTTCGCGAAATTGTAGATAAAAACAGTTTTCAATAGAGCTGCCTCCAGCTCAGAATCCTGGGCGACAGTGGCTGTCATTGCGGACAATGAAAGCACCACTATTACTATGTAGGTCAACAGCCTTGTTGCCACGATTTCAATTCACTAGGAAGCGTTATTACTGTTACTTCAGTAAGGATCTCTATTCGTTATCTCTACATTGCCAGTTGCCACTGAGTCGAAATTTGGTGATCACCCCTATGGGTGTGGCATAAAGGTGAGCTGCACAAGGTGACAGTTTTGTGCAGATCTGAAAGAGGGTTGCGTCGTGCGACAGATTGAGAGACCCTGCTTCCAGTGAATAGGTTTAGCTGAGCTTTCGAGTTGCTTGTTCTGGCTTTTGCCTTGGATTGTATAATTTTGTTCATTGTGTCGTTTAACTCTGTCATTAGGCTATTGTTAAATCTTGCTTGTAGGATCAGTTGTGAAATTTATATCTGATCTCTGCGTAAAAATTTCTTTCCGGTAGAGGCAGTCCTTCAGGTATGTTCGGGCTGGTGTACTCTCTTGCATCTTCATCGAAAAGATTACGAATTGAAGTGGCAAACTCCCAGTTTTGATCCGGAAAGTATCTGAATGTTGTGTCGGCAATCAGGTAGTCATCGAGAGTGGTTCGGCTGTCGTTTGCTCTGCGTTCGCGTTCGCCGATCCAGTTGAGCTGAAGATTCCAGTTCCAATGGTGAAGAAAATACCAATCGCCTCGTAGATAGGCATCTTGCTCCGGTTGATCAAACGCACGAAATCCACTGTCATCCTGATCCCGAATGGTGTAGTTTCCGGAAAGTCTCAGGTTATTTGTCAGTTGCCATTTAGCCTCCAGCTCAATACCTTGAATAGTGTGCTCTCCGATATTGGTAAAGGTGCCGACTGTGTCTTCCGGTGCTTTTACATCGTCAATCAGATCGGTCTGCTGGTGGTGGAATAGATTCATACCTAAATTCAGATTCGAATTGAGTCTGTAAGAGAAGGCCAGCTCCCAGGTCTCAGAGCGTTCAGGCTTTAGCTCTGGGTTGGGTAGGGCGTTAGAGGTACTGGCATAGAGCTCTTGAAACGATGGCGGGCGGAAAGCACGTCCATAGAAGAGTTTGGTTGTCAGTTGATCAGTGCTTTGCCAGACCAGGCCAAGACGTGGATTGAATGTGCTGCCGAAGTCTGAGTAGTGATCATATCTGGCTCCGGCAGTCAGTTCCCAATCACTTGCCAGCTGCCAGATGTCCTGGGCGAAAATATAGTAAATCTTACGTCTCTTTTCTGGTGAAAATGCATAAGGGGTATCGCTGAGGTCAACCAGTTCACTACCCAATGGGATCTCTTCGCCATCGGGCCCGGTACCGAAGTTCACGTACTGCTCTACCCGATAGAGGTCCTGCCAGATGTAACCGGTCCCGAGGCGAATGGATTGCCCCTGAAAACCACTGTAGAGCCCACAGGCTTCAGCGGAGACTCTGCGTTCAGCCGAACGCATCTGGTTGATTAGTCCGGATCTGTTTGCGTCTGACAGGGCGCCCGGGGGGCGCTCCTGAAAGCCGTCACCGGAAGAGTAGCTGTAGTCCTGAAAACGCAATTCTGCGTCGATAAACCAGTCTGGATAGAATTGACTGTCGTTGTAGAAAACGTCCGCATTGACCCTTTTATCATTGGCTTTGGTGATTGGGTCCAGCACACCGAGTCCCGTCATACCGGTTTCAATATCGTCATGTTTGGCATAGTCGAGATTCAGGCGCCAGTTCGAGTATGCTGCTGAAAAGCGGATCTCTTCACTCTTCCAGCCATATTGGGCATTATCCGGTGCGAGTGAGGCGGTGGTGTCGGATCGACTGTCTGAGATCGATTGGGCATCCGTATTGATCTGGGGATCGTGACCGTCTGTGTTGTAAAAATCCATAGTCAGCCCGACATCGACGCCATTCAGGCTGTCAGCGTATTGAACCCAGCCGTTATCCGTATCAAAACTGCCAGTGCGCATACCAACTTCGTTGTGGCTGATCTTGCTGGCTGCTTTGGTAATGACATTGATGGCGCCGGCCGAGGCGTCTGCACCAAACAGGGCAGAGCCGGGGCCGCGAATTATCTCAATCCGCGCGATACTGCTGACTGGCATGCCTTTCCAGAAGAAACCAAAACCCCACAACAGATCACGCATTGAGACTCCGTTGACCATTAGCAGGGTCTGGGTGGCCGTGGCGCCTCTTATCTGTATCAACGGTCGGAAACCAAACTGATTGGCTCTGATGTGTATACCTGGAACACTCTCAAGAACATCGACAAGATTAGTCGCTCCGGTTGCCTTGATATCCTCTTCAGTAATCACGGTTACCGCAGAGGGGGCTTTGGCTATCGTCTGCCTTGTGTCGGTGGAGATGGTCACTTCCAGGTCCATCAACTCTTCCAGACTGAGGGAAAGGAAATGGTCAAGTTTCTCGTCGTGTAGGGCGTGAGCCTGTGGTCCGAACAGTAGCAGGAGCAATAGCGTGTAAATGTTTTTATGGAACATTATTTAACGGTGCTTTTTTATTCCAACAACACTGCTTCATTTCAAAGCAAGACAGGTAGATGCAATGAATTGAGTGATAAAAGGTCATTAATATCGGGGCGGTTGTAAATCGCATCTGTTTTTGTTGATGATTGATTGCTTCCGCGGAAGTTCTGCAATTCGTCATCAAGCTGAATCATCTCACTCTGTCGGGTACCCGAAAAAATGGATTCAGACTCTTTACTTGTCACATCTATTGTAATTCAAAAAGAACAAAAGCGATAAAAGACAATGGGATTTAGTTGATCTATTGCAATCGGCAGTGAGGCAGATGCTGTTGGGATTGGAATTTTTTATAAGTATCTCAGGCTGTGTTTATAACTTAATATCCTAACATTAATTGGGTTGTTCAATGCGTTTCAAATACCACAATATGGTTGTGCCAATGACCATCATTCCGGCAGCCAAATAGAGCCCGAGGTGGTAGTTACCGCTATAAGCAGCAACAGCACCAGTCACCGCAGGCGCCAGGATTTGGGCAATGCCGTACGCCACCGTCATTTTGCCCATCATTTTTGCGGGTCGGGTTGGGTAGTATCGGCCTGCCATAGTGAGTACCAGGCTGACAATGCCGATGAAGGTGGCTCCGAATAATAGTGCGCCAAGCATGGTCAGGATCAGGTCAGCCTTAACAACCGGCAGCAGAATACCGATGATTTGCAAGACCGAAGCGATGATCAAAGCATTCAGATAGCCGGTTTTACGTGCAATCAGATCCCACAAGATACAAGCCGGTGTTGCCGCCAGGCCGAGTAGCAGAAATGTCCACGCTCCCTGACCATCAAGGCCGGGCAATCGGTCCACAATGGCGACAATGAATGTGGCACTGACCACATATCCCACGCCGGCACAGAAATAGACCACCATAAAAAGCCTCAGGAACAGTGAGCTCGGCGGATTGTCAGTCATCGACTGCCCGCTCTGGGTCACGCTTTGGGTTTCTGGGCGTGGCAGCCAACGCCAGGCGGGAAAGATCAGGATCAATCCGAGCAGGGTAAGTAGTTGCCACTGCTGGCTCCAGTCCAGATGTGACTTCATGACTTCTACCAGCCCGGCACAGATTGCGATTCCTGCCCCTAGACCGCTGAAGTGGATACCCAGTTCACTTCGATGGTCATGTCGTATCAGCCAATTGAGAATCAGCCCCGAGCCCAATAAAAGTCCTGCGGCACTGCTCAAACCGGCAAAAAACCTGAGCATGGACCAGATCCAGAAGTTTTCCGTCATACCCATGCCGATTGTGGTCACTACCGCGACGACCAAGCCAATCCGGTATAAGCGGTCTTTAAGCATGAGGTCGCTGATCAGGGCTGCGATGATCGCGCCGGTCAGGTAACCGATGTAGTTGATCGAGGCCAGCCAGCCCGCTTCCGAGATTCCAAGTCCGGCTTGCTGCTGCATGATCGGGAGCAGGGGCGTGTAAGCAAACCGGGCGATACCCAGGGTGAGGATCAGGCTGAGAATGCCGGCTACCAGTATCTTCAATCGCTCTGTTTTTGGGTTCATCGGTCGCCCTTGAGTTTGATGGACAAAACTTACATACTTCTATCTATCAAATAAAGCGAATATTACAGAAGAATTCATTCTGTATTGGAGAATGGTTATGGAGTTGAGTTCACTCTTAACATTCAAGGCGGTAGTGGAGGAGGGGGGAATTCTCTCGGCTTCCAGAAAGCTGAATACCGTGCAGTCCAATGTGACCAGCAGGATCAAAAGGCTCGAACAGGAGCTGAATTCAGAGCTCTTCTATCGCAAGGGGCGAGGCCTGGCCCTGGCGCCTGCGGGTCATGTGTTGTATGAGTATGCGTGCCAGATTTTGCAGCTGGAGTCTCAGGCAGGTGTAGCGGTTCGACAGGTTGGGGAGCAGTCCGGAGAATTACGCATCGGTGCCATGGAGACCTTCGCTTCCCTGCGTCTGGCACCTGCGTTGAAAAGATTGAAAGCCTCCCACAACGGGGTGGAGCTGAGAGTCGTGACCGATACTTCCTCAGCGCTGGTTGAGCGGGTGTTGAATCATAAACTGGACTGTGCTTTTGTCGCCGGCAGGGTGGATCAGGAGGAGCTGTTGGTCTGTGATATCGGTCGTGAAGAACTGGTCCTGGTTCGGGCCAAAGGAAGTGACTGCCAATCCCAGCTTATCCTGTTTCGTGAAGGTTGTGCCTATCGGGCCCGGGCGTTGGCTTGGCACAGAGAGTGTGGTCAGCAGGTCAGTGAGGTGATGGAACTGGGGACCTTGGACGGCATACTCGGATGTGTCTCGGTCGGCCTGGGTTGTACCTTGATGCCTGCCTGGGTAGTTGCGCAAAGTCGTTATGCTGATGAGCTGACGATAGAGGAGATTCCACCTCACCTGGCCATGGTGCCAACCGTTATGATCCGGCATAAACAGGGGGTGCCGATGAAAGCGTTGGAGACGCTGGCCCGGTCAGTCGTCGAGTCTGCAGAAAACGACAATCGGACTGCCCAGTTGAAATCCGCCTGATTGAATCTGCTTGCTCGCATGAATCCAAACAGTCGCAGCCCTAATGAGTCTCAATAACAGGGCTAACATGCCCTGGTCCGTCAATAGCAAAAAACGGTTATTAACCTGATGGAAGAACACAAAAGTATTGCTCAATTCGATCATTTTATACCGGTTAGTACATCCCGATTGATTAACGCATTAGTCAGAGTGGGCCTCTCCTCCGAACAGGTAAGGGTCGTGCATAAGATCCGTAGACTGATGACTCTGCAATACTCAGATCGCTTGGTAAAGTTGAAGCGTCTCTATCAACCCTTCAATCCTGACCGGGAGCTGTTGGCAGAGGATGTTGAACCGATTCAATCGGCAGATACCATCCAACAGGTAAAGCAACTGTTACATGAGGCGAATTATAACGAACTCACCCGGCAACAGATCGAATATGCATTGGAGCAGACCTCTCCTTACGGTCTGGATGTAAAGATCGATTTCGAACAATTCACCGATGTCTCGCTGTTTTATCGTGCTAAAAGCCAGCGTACCCTGCTGGTTCGGGACTGGAAGACCTTGTTCATCAAAAAACGCAGTGTCAATCTGATCGCCTATCAAAGAATCTGTCTGCTGCTTCACTATCCAAAAGATCATCACAAGTCAGGAATTCACATCAAGTTGTTCAAGGATATTTTACGACCTGATCTCGAGATGCTTTTTCCTGACTGTAAAATAAGAATGAAAACCATTGATAAGATCAAGCTGGCGATCACAGGCGGTGGTGGTACGGCTGGTGGCTTGGTGGCTACCATTGGAAAATTGACCGCCGCCGTTTCGCCACTCGCTATCGTTATGGCTGTGGCAGGATTCGCGGCGTTACTCTGGCGTCAAATCAATAAAGTATTCGTGCAGCGAACCAGGTACATGGCCTCCCTGGCACAAAATCTCTATTTCAATAATCTTGATAATAACATGGGGGCAATCACCTATCTGGTCGATCAGGCTCGCCAGGAAGAGATCAAAGAGACCCTGCTCGCCTATGGACTGATCAATCTGCAGAAATTAGACAATAGCATGGAGCTCGATTCGGCTTGTGAAGCCTGGCTGATGGAACAGTTTGATTGCACAATCGATTTTGATATTGAGGATGGTCTAAAAAAACTTGTTGAATACAAACTTATCGAACAACAAAACGAACCATTGAGTTGTCGGTCAGCGGAGGTCCTGTGTGACTTATTGGATCGCCAATGGCAGGAGTATATGGAACTGCCAGAGAGTCGGAATTGACTGGTGGTTTTCAATATCCATATCTTTCAAGGGTTGGTAACAACTGTCCGGATAAGATATAAAAAACAACCGGTGCTGATTTGCGATATGTCGAATCAGCACGAAGCGTCGTAGATGGCTTTTGAATGGACTACCGAATGAACTCTAAACTGATCGCCGCATCTCTCCTTGGAATGCTTTTTACATTCACCGCTCAAGCTCTTGAGGTGAACATAACCCCGCAGATTGACGAATTTGAGGTCAATCACCAGGGTAAGGTGATCACCATCCGGCGGAATCAGGATACCGAGGCGATGTTGGAGTTCGATTTTGCACGGACATCTCGCCCATGTCCGCCTTTCTGTGCCCAGCCTATGAAGGTTGCAGATGGGATCGAAACCATCGGTGAGGTTGAACTGATCGCTTTTTTACAGAATCAGCTTGCAGAACAACAAGGCTTGCTGATCGATGCCAGGACCGAAGATTGGCATGAGCGAGGTACCATACCCGGCTCAATCAATATTCCATTTACCCACCTCAATCCTGCTCAGGGCGCTGATGAAATCACCCTGGAGGAGTCGCTGCAACGCTTAGGCGCACGAATTGTCGACGGGGCATGGGACTTCAGCCAGGCAAA
>JAHRHW010000265.1 GCA_019100305.1 Candidatus Thiodiazotropha taylori
GCCGGCCTGATCAACGGCCCTACCTCAGTCTCCATCAAGGCAGGATCACCAACCTTCAAACCGTCTGCCAGTTGTGCCAGTCGCTGACTGAACTCCTCAGCAATACCCGCCTCAGCAAAGACTCGTTGCACCGAGACACAAACCTGCCCGGCATGGTAGAAACCCGCCTTGAGCACCGATGCTAGGGCTTTCTCTATATCCGCATCCTCAGCCAGAATCAGCGGTGCCACCCCACCATGTTCAAGGGCGCATCGGGTGCCTGGAGCAAGCTTGGAACGTAACATCCAACCCACCTTTGCACTGCCGATAAAGCTGAAAAATCCGACCCGCTGATCGGTCACCAGCTGTTCCGCCAGTTGCAGGCTTTCAGGCACTACGAATTGACACCAGGCCTTGGGCAATCCTGCTTCATGCAGCATGTCGACAAAGGCCTTGCATGAGATTGGTGTATCCTCGGCCGGTTTTACGATCACCGGACATCCTGCCGCCACAGCCGCCGCCACCTGATGCACAATCAGATTCAAAGGATGGTTGAAAGCACTCACCGCCACCACCACACCAATCGGCTCCTTCTGGGTAAAGGCCACTCTCTGGGCGCCGGCCTTGGTGCTATTGATCGGTACAACCTCGCCGGCTTCAGTACGAATGGTTTCAATCGCCAGCTTGACGCCGTCAGCCGCTCGTTTCGCTTCCACAATCGAGTCAACCAATGGCTTACCCCCTTCGCGGGCGGCTTGCAGTGCCAGTGCATCACATCGCTCAGTCATCAACTGGGCAAGTCGTTCCAGAATCGCAACCCGCTCATGCAGGGGTATCCATGACTGACGATTGCGATAGCAGCCATAGGCTGTCTCCAATGCCTGCTCAATCGCTCTGCCGTCACTGAAAGGTATCTCTTCAAGCAGAGAGCCGTCATAGGGGGAAATCACCTTAAGATTGGTTGTCATAGTCTGTTTCCTCAACTGGACAATGGGCAGGGCTGGGTGATTTCACCGAGTCTACGTGTCAGTTTCATATTCTCCCGGTAGTCGACCGGTGCAACAATCAAACTTGGGCCGGTTTTTGAAAAAGCACTCTCCAGAGTCACGGCGAACTCCTTACTTTTACTCACCCGATATCCATGCCAGCCGAAGGATTCTGCCAACTGCAGCCAATCCGGATTGTTGAATGCCAGATCGGTATGGCGACCGAACTGACTCTCCTGTTTCCAGGCGATCAAACCATAGGCATGATCCTCCCAGATCAACATCACCAAATTACAGTTCAGTCGCTTGGCAGTCTCCATCTCCTGAATATTCATCATGAATCCGCCGTCGCCGGAGATACCGACGATACGTCTCTCCGGGGCCACCAGACTGGCAGCGATGGCACCGGGCAACGCAGCCCCCATGGAGCAGAAACCATTGGGTATCAGGCAGGTATTAGGTTGATGGCAGTGGTAGTGTCGGGCAATCCACATCTTATGGGCACCCACATCGGACAACACAATATCGTCCGGACCCAGCACTTTTCGGACATCCCACAACATCTTCTGTGGACGCAACGTCCCCTCTGTTTCATCATCCGCATGCATCGCCAATTCATCCTGCATCAGCTGCCGCAGTTCCTGCTGTCTGGTGAGGTCGAGATCGGGTACTCCCCGCTGTTCCAATCGTTCATTGATCATCCACAGGGTATGCGCCAGGTCACCCACCAGTTCAACTTGGGGATGATAGTATTCATCCACTTCCGCCGGTAGAAAATCAGCGTGAATGATCGGCTTGTTCCTGTGCGGATTCCACAGCCTGGGATGGTATTCCACCATGTCAAAACCCAGTGTTAACACCAGATCGGCTTCATCGATGGCGAAGGTGGGATAGTCTTTACTACCGAGACCGATGGTATAGAGACAATAGTCCGCATCAAAATCCACAGCGCCTTTGGCCATGAAAGTTGTCAGCACACCAATACCCGTCTTCTCACAAAAGATTCTCAACTGTTTGGCAGCACGACGACGGATCGCACCGTTACCGGCGATGATCACCGGTCGTTTGGCATTTTGGAGTAGCTCGAATGCCCGGTCGACAATCTTGTCGTCTGCCACAGAGCGTCTGAAGCGGCGCGGCTCCAACGGCTCGGAATCGACTTCATGTTTGGCGATGTCTTCCGGCAACTCGATCAGTACCGCGCCAGGTTTTTCGGTGCGTGCGATCCGTACCGCCTTGCGCATCACTTCCGGAATGGTTACTGCATTGTAGATACTGGTAGCCCACTTGGTGACCGGATTGAACATATCCACCACATCCATGATTTGATGGGACTCTTTATGCAATCTTTCAGTGGACCCCTGGCCGGTAATCACCAGCATTGGCGCACGGTCCATGTTGGCATCGGCGACACCGGTGATCAGGTTGGTCGCACCAGGGCCGAGTGTTCCCAGACAGACAGCGGGATTTCCGGTCAAACGACCATAGATTTCAGCCATGAATGCTGCACCCTGTTCGTGGCGAGTCAGAATGAACTTGATCTTTTCAGATTTTTCCAGAGAGAGCATGAAGTCGGCGTTCTCCTCTCCGGGTACACCGAAGATATACTCGATACCCTCTTCCTCCAGGCATTTTACGATAAGGTCTGATGCTTTCATGAGTTTTGCCACACTTTGTTTGTTGTTATAACCATATTAGTACCATTGCCCACAGACGGCAGCACTCTTCATACAACAATAGCATGCACAAGTTGGTCACCGCTTGCTTCTCATGATAGAGAGTTAAGCGGTCGACACTGAGAGTCTTCTGCATGAGATCAAAGATTCGCAGGCACCCTGCCAAGTGCATTGATCCGAGCAGAACTCATGGTGCGAATTCAATACACACAGACTGCTGACAACTACCGTCTACTCAAACCCTATACTCAATTAATCACTGTACGGATTCACTCATTGGCTATTTCCAGATTAGGGTATATGTTTTAACTAACCAATCAGAACAATCACACACGCTACTTTCAGCCAGTGACGTGGTTCAGATCAAAGTGTGAGAAGAAAAAGATGGTTCCGCCAAGTAGACGGACGGTGAAGACGATTGGCGTTTTTTCAGTCGCGATCCAAAAGGTGATAGTGGGCTCGTGTTTTCAGCTCCGAACAGTTTCATCGCAGCGTCACAATAAGATCAACAATCAAACCATATCGAATCAGTAAAATCGTCGCACAGAGAAAGATCATGAATACTCGGACGGGCGGAGTGTAAGGCGAGACATTTTCCGCTGTGGCACGGGTATTGCTCCCAGCTTAATAAAACAACAACTATTTTGACTTATTAACATTAATATATACCAATCAAAGGATATTCAGATGGCATGTCGTGTAGGCAAACTAATCTCAGAGCCTGTCTCATCACTGGACAGTGATACAGACATATTAACCGCTTCACGATTCATGGCGGATAACAACCTCGGCTCACTGGTGGTGATGGATAAACAGCAGGTTTCCGGTCTGTTTACCGAACGGGATCTGCTGGTGCGCGTTATTGGTGCAGATCAGGATCCGTCCGCACTAAAGTTGAGCGATGTCTGTACAAAAAACCTGGTATCCGTCCACTACGACAGCTCTTGTGCCAACGCCATCAAGCTGATGCGCAGCAACAAATGCCGGCGCCTGCTGATCTATAAAAACGATGAATTGCAGGGTCTGGTGAATATATCCGATGTGGCCCACGCCCTCGCGGATCACAGTACCGGTAAAAACATGCTGGTGAATTTTGTTGGCGGCATCACCCTGATGGTGGTCCTGATGGTCATCGGGGTATTGATTTCTCACTTCCCCGATATGCTGCAACTGGCCGGCCACACAATGGACTGATCCACTGCAGCGAACCTGGAGGCCTCCCAATAATTTGAGTCGGGATCTGGCCTGTTAACCATTCAATCAAACGTTTGATTTATGTTTTTGCCGGATCTATACTTGCTGCTCAATCGAACAGGATCCAACTCCCATGTCCACCACCCAGACTGAAAGCCGGAACGACACCCGAACCCGTCTGTTGAATGCGGCGCTGCAGGCCTTCGGCAGTCGGGATTATGATGGGGTCAGCACCCGGGAAATCGTCGAGATGGCTGACGCCAACATTTCTGCCATCTCCTACCACTTTGAGAATAAGCAGGGGCTCTACCACGCTACTGTCGCCTACCTTTCCGAGATTCTCAAAGCCGGCATGGCCGAACAGCTGGATTCACTGGAGCCCTGGCTGAAGCAGGCTTCAGCGGAGGATTGTGGAGAAAAAGCCTGTCAGTTTTTAGGCCATTTTTTCGAGCACATTCTGCTGGGTGAAGTCGGCAAACACGCACCGGGAATTATCTTCCGCGAGCAGAACCGGCCAACCGAGGCGTATCAGATTCTGTTTGAAACTCTGCTCGGCCCGATGCACAAAACCCTGGCTCAACTGGTCGCCAAATACCGTGGGCAATCTGCACAGGATCCCCAGGTTCTGTATATGGTTCACAGCCTGTTGGGTCAGACTGTGATCTTCAGAATTGCCCAGACCACCCTGCTGAAAATTCTCAAACAGAAAAAATACAGCCGGGAAGACATCAAAGGCATCAAACACCAGCTCGGAACTCAGTGCAGAGCCATTCTCGACACTCAGCCGATTACCAACCATAGTGATCAATAACCGTCCCACAGATAGAGAGAATCACTGAACACCATGACTGATCATCAATCAATTTGGCGAAAACTCCTGGTCATCCCCCCGGTCCTGCTTGGTATCGGAGTATTGATGGTGATGGTTGGCAACAAGCAGCCACCCGTAACCAGCGAAGCTGGTGAACCAACCAAGCGGGTACGGATCGTTGAAGCCCCACAATTGGCATTGACCCCGGTCGCCGAGGGCTACGGCACCATTCAGCCAGCCAGAGTCTGGTCAGGGGTGGCTCAAGTCTCTGGTCGTATCGTGGAACTCCACCCAAGATTGAGGAATGGTGAGATCATCGCCAAGGAGACCTTGCTGCTGAAGATCGACCCGGTGGATTATGAACTCAATCTGGCGCAGGTCTCCGCAGAGCTGGCTGAGCTGAAGGTTGAAGAGAACAACGTCAAAGCCTCACTCTCGATCGAGCAACGCAGCCTGAAGATCGCAGAGCGGGAACTGCAGCGCATTACCAAACTCACCGCAAAAGGGACTGCCTCCCAGAGTGATCTGGACAATGCGGAACGGAACCTGCTGAACAGCCGTAATGCGGTGCAGAATGTTAAAAACAGCCTGGCCCTTATGCCCACCAAACTCAAGGTCCTGGAAGCCAAGAAGCGACAGGCGGAAAGGGACCTGGAGAACACCAGCGTCTACGCACCCTTCAATATGCGGGTCGCTGACATGGGGATCGAGATCGACCAGTTTGTCAGCAAGGGGGGGCTGTTGCTGGCAGGCGACGAGGTTGACCGGGTGGAAGTGGTGGCACGTTTTCCCATGTCATCCCTGCGCCGCCTGTTCATCGGACGGGACGTCTCTGAATTTGAGATGCTGGGAGGAAATCTGGCCGAAGCGGTGGCCTTCGAACCACTGTTGAGACTCGACCTGGGCACTACCATAGCCGAGTGGCAGGCGGAGTTTGTGCGTTTCAGCGACAAGGTCGATCCGGACACCCGCACCATGGGTGTCGTGGTGGCGGTGGACAGACCGTTCGAAAAGGTCATACCGGGACAACGCCCGCCGCTCTCAAAAGGGATGTTCGTGCAGGTGCTGCTGAAAGGCAAGACTCAGGCAGACCGGATTATCCTGCCCCGCTCCACCATCAAGAACGGTGTCGTCTATCTGGCGGACGAGAACAACCGGTTACAACGACAGCCGGTGGAGATTCTCTATAACCAGGGTGATATCAGCGTCATCGGGAACGGTATCCAGCCCGGTCAAAGGGTTGTGATTTCCGACCTGGTTCCGGCTGTCAGCGGTATGCTGCTACAGACAGTTCCGGACCAACAGATGGAAGCGCTGCTGCAGGAACGCGCCCGGGGTCAACTATGATCAACTGGTTTGCCCGTCATCCCAATGCCGCCAACCTTTTAATGGCAGCAATCATGCTGCTGGGGCTGACCGCCCTGCCCGGCCTGCAGCGTGAAACTCTGCCTGAAATCGAGAACGATGAGGTCGAGGTCAGGGTCATCTACAAAGGGGCCACGGCAGAGGATGTGGAAGACGCCATCTGTCGCCGCCTGGAAGATGCACTGGAAGGCATCAGCGATCTGGATGAGATGCGTTGTGAAGCCAGTGAAGGGGTTGGCGTGGCGACGGCACGCATGGTCGAAGGCGCGTTGATGGCGCGCTTTCTCGATGATGTGAAGGCGGAGATCGATGCCCTCGATGATC
>JAHRHW010000266.1 GCA_019100305.1 Candidatus Thiodiazotropha taylori
CACAGATGCAGTTGGGATTGCTGTAGTGTCTGTGGTGATGTGATTCCCGCTTGATCGTACTTCGCGGATGCGGGATAGTAGAGGTGTCGAGATGTCAATACAGTTGACTGACAGAGCGGCTGAACATGTCAGCAAGATGTTGTCCAGTCATGGCTCAGGTATTGGGTTGCGGCTGGCGACGAAAAAGAGTGGCTGTACCGGTTTTGCCTATGTGGTGGATTATGCGGAGCAGGTCGATGCGGATGATCATGTGTTTGAAAGCCATGGGGTGAAGATTGTGGTGAATCACCAGAGTCTGCCCATGCTGGATGGCATGACCATCGATTTCGTCAAAGAGAATATGCTCAACGAGGGCTTTGATTTCATCAACCCCAATGTGAAGCAGAGTTGTGGCTGTGGTGAATCATTCAGTGTGTGAAATCTTCAGCCCTGAGGGTCCTGCCATGATCAGCAGTATGGTTGAAAATCCACATCTTGCCGATTTGGCTGTTGGATGGATGTTGTGTATGGATAGGAGTTTATATGGCCACTCTGTCTGAAGTTGAGGGCATAGACCAGATCGTCGAAACCTTCGAGTTTCTTGATGATTGGGATACCCGATATCAATATCTGATTGAGTTGGGTGAAAATTTGCCGCCGATGTCGGATACTCTTAAAACTGAAGAGAATTGGGTCAAGCCCTGTATGAGTACCGTGCATGTGGCGGCTCAGATGGATCCCTGTCAGTCAGGTTTGATCTGTTTTCAGGGAGACTGTGATACCGCCATCATAAAAGGTGTGTTGGCCGTGTTGATCGATCTGCTCTCCTATCGCAGTCTAGAGGAGATCCGTGGCATGGATGTGGACAGTCTGTTCAAGCGTCTGCACCTGGAGGAGCATCTCAGTCCCAGCAGGCACGTTGGAATCTACGCGATAGTCGATAAGATGGTTGAACGGGCTGCTGCGCTGATTGATGGTCAGCACTGAACGCTGCGATTGACATCAACCCACTGACCACTCGGGTCAGCGGGTTGCTGGTTATCCAACTGATTCTGTTGAGAAGCAGCTCTCTTTGAGGCGTTTAATGGTCGCTGGCACAGAGGATGCTGGAGTTGCTCTCCCCGGCGCGAGCCAAATCTTCCAGGCTTGAAAGTACCTGCAAACTAGCGTCTTCCATCTTGGAGATTGCGTTGATGCCATTTTTATGGTCTCCGGCCTTGGCGTATTCCAATGCCAGTTTGCCATTTTTGTGTACATCAAGATGCGGCGCCTCGATCTCGCGATAGCCGTTGAGCTGGGAGAAGCAATCCTGACCTTCCCCATTGTAGTACCAGTTGCCCAGGCGACAGTGTCTGTGATCCGCTAACTTATCCGGTTCCGGTTCTGTGAGTCCCATGAAGGATTGATAGATGCCGAACTTAAAGATCAGATGGTCGAGCTTGGCCAGCTCAACAAAGGTTCGCAGTGAGGTCGAGGCGATGGCACTCTCCATCTCCTTGGATAGCTCGAACTGCTTTTTGATCATCTGTATGGATTCGCTCACCTGACTCTGGAAGCTGTCCGTGACGTCCATCACCGATGACATGGTCTCCACAGACTTTTTTGTCTCCTGGGTGATGGTGTCTACCAGAGCGGCAATTTCTGTGGTCGCCTCACGGGTTCTGCCTGCCAGGTTACGCACCTCATCGGCAACCACTGCAAATCCCCGACCCATCTCACCAGCCCTCGCTGCCTCTATTGCAGCGTTGAGCGCCAGCAGATTGGTCTGCTCTGATATTCCCTGAATGATACTGACAAAGTTACTGATGCTGTCTGCGATGGTGCTGAGTTTCACCACGCTGTCGGAGCTTTCCCGGGAAATGTGGGTTACGTTATCGATCTCGCTGCTCATCACCTCAACTCCGGAGATGGCCTGCGAGGAGATCTCTGAACCTTTGATGGCGCTCTGCTTCTCTTCCTTCATGGAGTTTGCCGTGTGGCTCAGGGAGTGTTGCAACTGGCTGAACGACTCACCAAAGCTGGAAAAATTGGCAAACAGCAGTTGGTGGAGCTCTCTTTCACTCTGCAGATTCTGCTGTTCCTGCCGGAGTCTGTCGTTATCTCCCTTTACAGCGGCCAGTTGCTGTTCCAGTGCCTGAATCTTAGCTTCCTGCTGGGTGATTTGATCTGCTTGTAGGGTGAGGGTCTTTTTGTTGCTTAAGCCAAACATGGTGTGATCCTCGCAGAAAACTGCAGGCGTTATTGAATACAGGTAAATAGGATATCGGCGGGAGTTACTGTTTTTTAAGCCATCTGGCGAATAATTATCAAACCTGGATTTCTTCAGAGTCGATTGCTTGGTTATGCAGCTAATCCCAGAATTAAACCAGGCTTTTCAGTCGATTGTTGATGTTTTATTCGGCTTGATCCAATGGCAATTGGAGCCGGAAAGTCGTACCGATACCCGCTTCTGTGCTGAAGTCCAGCTTACCATTGTGTTTTCGTACCACGATATCGTGACTGAGCGTGAGCCCCTGTCCGGTGCCTTCTCCCACATCCCTTGTCGTGAAGAATGGATCGAAGATCTGTTCCTGGGCTGATTCGGGGATACCGTCCCCGTTATCCGAAATGGCAAGTTCCGCATACAGCTCCTGTCGGCGGCTGGAGATGGTAATCTTCCCTGCTCCCTGATTTGACTTCTCTTCCAATGCCTGGACCGCATTCATCAGGATATTGATCAGGGCCTGATGCATTTCGCTGGGTGAACAGCTCACCAATGGCAGGGTTTCATCCAGGTCTGTTTCCAACTCAGCAATCTGTTCCCATTGATAACGACTGATACCGACGATATCCCTGATCAGTTTATTCAGGTCTGTAGCTTCATGGACGGCACTATCGGAAGTGAAAATTCGCATTGAACGAACAATTCTGGAGACCTGTTCAGTACCCTGGTGACACTGTCGGATGGTGGTTGCGACCTCATCTTTGAGGTAGTCCAGATCGATCTCCTCCCGCTTCTCATTGCAGGCCTCCAGTTTTGACGCGAGATCGGAGTTGTTCTCGATCGCCGCTGTCAGCGCCAGATAGGTCGAAATCAGATCGTGGGTATCCTGATGGGCCTCTTCAATGAAATTCAGGTTGTTGTTGATGGTCTGGATGGGGGTGTTGATCTCGTGGGCGATGCCATCCGCCAGTTGCGCCAACGCGGTCATTTTGTGGTGTTGAGTGCGCTGCAGTGCCAACTGCTCCCGTTCCGCCTCGATGATCTTTCTATGGGTTATATCCCGCATCAAGCAGATTACATGCTGGCCCCGATCCAGGGTAACGGAGGAGATGGCGGCTTCGGCTGGAAAGCGCTCACCGGATTTCCGCATGGCTTCAAGCTCCAGCAGAGTGCCTGCCAGGGGCGTGTCGCAATTACCGATATAGTCGTGGATGGGATTCTCTGATTGGTCACTTGGCAGCCATTGCTCGATGGCCAGGTTTGTTGCCTGCTTGGGTGTGTAACCAAATATCTTACCTGCTGCAGAGTTCCAGAATTCGATTTTGCCCTGTGGGTCGAGCATGATGATCGCGTCCAGTGCGGATTCAGCCAGCTGGGTAAACTTGTTTTCACTCTCTTGCAGCTGGGAGAGATTGTCTTTCAGTTTCGATTCAGTGGATTTCAGCTTGCCGATCGTTTGCGACAGTCTCTGTTGTGTGTTGCGCAAGCGGCGATTGTTCTCACTGAGGAGCACGAGTGAGATTATGATCAGCAACATGGAGGCAAGCGTCATGAATGTGGCGATGGGATGGTGCTCGGTCCACTCAATCAAATTGGGTGGAAGACGCTTATGCGGTGGAATGTTCAAGCTTCGGTAGAGCTCATGGACAGGTTCATAGTTTGCCGGTACCGTCCAGCCAAAAACCCTACTGGCCACGGCTGCTGGATGGTCCTGAGGCATTTTCAGCAGAGCAATGGAGACCTTTTCACCAAGCGATTTGTCGGTATGGGGTAGCGCGGCTAACGGCCACTCCGGGTAGAGCTGGGTGCTGATCAGATAGGGGAAGCCCTGGTTAGTCTGTAAACTGAGAACCTTGATCTCATGTAGTTGAACCAAACCGCTGGCGGACATCTGTTCCAGGGTATCAGTTCGAACCGTTCCTGCGTCTACCTCACCACTGATGACGGCATCAACCACCGCGTCATGGGTGCCGAAGAAATGCAGTGTTGTCTCCTTGTCCACATCAATCTCATGGGATAGCAGTTCCCGCTTGGCCATTAGGAAACCACCAAGCGAGGTCGGATTGACTGCACCGAAACTTGTGCCTTTCAGGTCACTCAATCGCTGCAGGGCCGAGTTATCTTTGCGAGTGAAGATGACGCCACCGAAACGGTTCACGCCGTAATCGCCGACCTTGTTGATCAGGGTGGCGATGCGGAAGGCGCGGAAATCATGCTCTGCCCTGATATAGATTCCGGAATTGGCGAGCAAAAAATCGATCTGTTTGGTTTGGATTGCGGGATCGATCGCTTCGAATGGCAAGGGAACGATGCGAAATCGGGCATCTGCGATCTGTTTGGTCAGATAGTCTGCGGTTGCAGACCAGCGTTGCAAAGTGATCGACTCTCCCCGTTTCGCCAGCACACCGATCGCATAGCTTGGAACTTCAGCCGCAATCCCGGTAGTAGATTGGCTGGTTAAGAGCAAAGTCAGCAGTAATGACAGCATCCTTGCCATGGATAGATTACCCATAGGCCTTTCAACAGCTCAATGCTGTGGTTATCTCACTCAGTTTGTATCTGTCATTCAAATGCAGCTGGCAAATGGTTCAAGGAGATCCCTTATTGACAGGAAAGCGCCGTATCTTGTACCCAACACTTCTGATACGGCAGATTGAACATATCTTTGCTGTACCGCTACATGGTCTATCGGCTTTAGGGTGAGTTTTTTTACTGGACCGGCTGCTCTCTATGAATGTTGTTCCTAATTGTTCTGTTGAGTGGGTTAAAGAACCTGGTGTAAGGCCAATCCGTCCGCTCTATCGGCAGCTAATCCAGTTGCAACTCGATTTTTCCGTTCGCATCCACTCTCAAGGTCTGGCTACCACCCTCAAGGGTGGGGGCTGATGCTCGCCCCTCCATAGCCATCATGTTGGCGCGCATCGCGTAGGGTGCCGGGGAGTGATCAATGGTCTGCAGATTCATTTCAACCAGACGATATCGGCTGCGCCCCATCTGTTCAGTGACTTGCTTGGCTCGTTTGCGAAAAGCGCTGATTGCCTGTGCGGTAAGCGACTCCTCGGCAGCCTGGCGTTTATTTGTTGAGATGGTGTAACTCAGTGACTCCAATGCCAATGTGGATTGCAGACTTCCTAGCAAGCTGCTCATGGCAGGGCTTGCTGTACTCTCCAGTCGAATCGATTGCCGAACCCTCCAGCCGATAAGCTGTTGTTGATGATAGCGGGGAGAGGTTCGGTAGCCCAGTGTGTGGACCTTGATATCACTCCGCTGCTTCGCCGTTTTTACCGCGTCAGCGATCAGGCCGTTGATCTGATCGGTGAGATCTTTTAGGTCGGTGCCCTCCCTTTGAGCGTAGAGGGTGGCTATCTGGGTGTCGTTATCCACCTCCATTGTGGCATAGGCATTGAGCTGTACCAGATCATATTGACGCTCTGACTGGTCAGCGTGGAGGGGAGTAACTGAGATCATTGTGGCGATCAGAATCAGACATGATTTTAGATAAAGCGCTGTATGGCACATGGTTCCTCCAGGGATGTCTAATTTTAAGCTCTGTTTTGACCTTGGTGTAGATGTCGCGGCAATTCGGCTAACCGGAACTATCGTTGATCATCAAACAGCGAAGGGGTTCCTGCGGAGGCGGTCAACTGACGGCTGCCGAGCCAGATCGCCAGACGCTGCAAGGGATGACGGTTTCCGCCGGGCCTCCAGGTTTTGGCGAGTCGGTTTTCGTAGGCATCGAACTGCAACCCCCAAGGGGCCGCAGTAACAGCACCTCGTCCGAGCAGCAGTTTCAGTACCTGACTGGCGGCAAATCCAGCACAGATTTCACAGCCCATGGCAGTCGAGGGACCACGCTTCGCCAGCAGATCGATCCGCTGTGGCTCAACCAGGTAAGACTGGTGCAGTCTTGCCGGCGCCAGACCGACCAGGAATCTCAAATATTGCTGGTACTCATCGACACCCTCAAGTTGAAAGTAGGATTCGAAACTCATCTCGCCTGGCAAGAAGCAGAGCAGTGCCGAACCCATTCCCAATGGCGCTGCTGTTACCGCAGGCAGCCCCATTTTATAACAGGCGGCAAACACAGCCCGCCTTGCCGTCATGGCAAAAAAATCGAGGCCATCCAGGTAGAG
>JAHRHW010000267.1 GCA_019100305.1 Candidatus Thiodiazotropha taylori
GATCGACAAAGGGTTCGGCTGCGTATTGCATGGAGAGCATGTTCTCCGCATTGCCATGAAAATGCAGAATCACCCCTTTGGGTTTTAGCGCCTTGAAGAGTACCCCGTGAAGCCGAGCGCCATCTGGGGTATCAATATAGAGCTCCTGGTGTTCAATCGAGAAGTTAAATATTGCGTCACTGTTGATCCGGCTTGCCGGGAAAATGATATTTACCTGATTGAGGTAATAGTAGAGGCAGAGAAAGGTATAGCCTGAACAGCCCAGTATACAAGCAAAAACCAGATTTTTTTTGAATTCATTTAGGTATGACATATCTCTACTGTAAAGTCAGGCAGATTCGAACCAGCCAATATTTATAATAATCATTTGTTTGGGGTTTCAAGCATTGAAAGTGAACTATTTTGTCATCTGGCTTAATAGACAGCTATAACAGGGACACGACGGCTGTGTCACATGTGAAGCGAGGGTTGTGCCATAACTTCAATGTCCTGTAGATCTACTGGGCGTCTCAGTTTCTTTTTGTAATCGATTAGTGCCCTCTGGTCCATCAGGGGAATTTCGATTCCCAGAATCGTTTTATATTTGACTCGTGAAAAATCCAGTTTCAATGGAGTCCAGACATGCCTTGAAGAATCGAATATTTTAGCTCCAGCAGGATTGCCGATCTCGATTTTGATGTCATGTTTTACGAACTGAACATACTCAAGATCCCAACCTTCGGTGGCTTCGCAATAACGCTGAGCTGGTTTGCTGATGTATTCATCCCCTAGCGAAACTACCTTGTTAAAATGGTTGCTTGTAACGAACAGATCAATATCATTCAGTTTTCGATTGGATCCATAACCGATAGCTGCCAATCCGCCGCATATCAAAAATGAAATCTGATGTTGATTCAATAGAGATACAATCCACGAAAGGGCTTTTGATTGCTTTTGTCTGATCTCATTTGTCATGGTTTTGAAACTCGAAATAGAAACAGGAATGTTATCCGCTCAGATTTTCAAACCTAGCTAACTACCGGGGCCCGGAAGAGTCTGCTAGAAAGTTTTTTATGTCGCCTTACCTTTGGATCGGCTTTGTCGATTTCAGTGCATATCGTGCTTCTGTTGGGTATTTGGCGGAATGATAATTTGGTGTGAGGTTCCCTGGAGAGGTGAATAGTATTGTAACAATACAACCATAAAAACAAGTAATGCGATCGGTCAAGATACGATCTTCTGTTGAAATTACAATGCGGTGCGTATTGATTTGAATGCAAACAATTACAACTAAGTATCAACATCTGTATTGTGAAATTTACAGGTTGTAACAATTTGTGTGATTTTAAATGACTTGTTGATCTATGTCATAGAATCTTTGATATCGAACTCATTGTATGGTGTAAATCATTCATAATATACTTATAGAGTTAGAACAATTGGCTCTATTTTGATTAAACGACCGGCAAATGGAAAAGGGTGCTTATTGGCCCTCTTGCACGTAACTGACTGCTGAGTACTGGAGTAGGTCATTTACACACAACTATTTGCGTAGATTTCAGGTTTTCTCGGAATGATAGAAGATTGACCGTCCGATGTACCAGGAGTTGACAGTGGAGAACCGCTACTATCCGCGTATTCGACTATCCATGAATGTGGACCTGATCCGACGGGGGCAACTTATCGGAAGCGCTGTAACAAAGGATTTAAGCTTGGGTGGACTCTCTCTGCAACTGGACAAACCAGCCCTTGTTCCAAACGATATCGTTTTAATCAAAGTATGGATGCATGGGGCATTACAAACACTGCAGGGGTTTGTTGTCTATACGGATAGCCAGCAGAGTGGTGTCATGCTCATCGGTATGAGCAGAGAGGCGACACGCGCCTATTTCAATTTTCTGAGGGATATGGATATACCGCTAAGGATGGTGCTCGACAAAACGGGTCTCTAGTTGCACGGCTTGCCGGGCGTGAACAGATCGTTCTGTTGCACAGTTGATTGGTCAGATGAGAGTCGTCTGACAACCTTCCGCAGAGATTAGATGATAGACCGGTCAGGCGGTGCATTGACATAAATCCGGTCGAATCTTCGATTTCGCTCATTAATTAATCCTGACTTGTCGAATTGCTTTTCAATCAGAAGCGGTTGTCTGAACTGGCCAGTAAAAACCTTACAGTTACCACCCTCCTCATCATCTACAGGTCATCTAAGTTAAGAAATATTGTAAGAAAGCTGACCTAGGCTTACTCACTCAATTGAACACCTCTGTGTATAAGGGAGTAGAGCCATGTTTCTCAAATTAACAACAAGTGGATTGCTGACGGCGTCGATGATGATCTCCACATCGGCACTGGCGGGATCAGAGTCTGAGCGGGAGGATAGTGGATATCATGATAAAGAGGGTATTCATGAGCATCAGTGTGAATACAACTACCGTAACAAACTGCAGATCCTCCACAGTTCAGATAACGAGTCCTCATTCCAGGATCCCAACACCCTTGAAGAGAAGATTCTAAACTACTCCGCGATCGCCAAAGGATTAAAACGTGTGGCGAAGCGGGAGTGTACCCCCTCCCTATACCTGACTGCCGGTGACCATACCTTGCCGGGTCCTTTCTATCAGGCATCGGCTGAAGCCTTCGGTGAGCCGGGTCTGGGCGATATCTTGATCTACAATGCTATGGGTTTGGCGGCCAATGGTATCGGTAACCACGAGTTTGACGGTGGTATCAATGAGTTTGCTCAGATGATCGATATGGCACGCTACCCCTTCATAGCGGTCAACCTGGATTTCAGTCAGGTCGTTGTGGCGGATGGTTCACCAGAGATTGAGATCGGTAAGGATGGCAAGCGCTGTGCCAAGAGCCGTGGCAAGGTGGTAAAAAGCTGCTGGGTGAAACGTGGCGAATACAAAATCGGATTGATTGGCCGGGCACCGGCAGACTTCTTCAATGTGATTGAGGATCCAATCAATACACTGCCTGGCCTCGACTTCGTTGGTGGTCGTGATGCAAACAACCAGCCTCTGGTCTCTGCTGTTGGCCAGGTTCTTGAGCAGGTTGAACTGTTGGAGTCCAAGGGCATCAACCGCATCATCCTACTCGATCATGCCCAGGATTTTACAGCGGACCCCCTTTCTGCCAGTGCCCTGCGTGGTATAGACATCATTGTGGCTGCCGGATCCACTGGATTCATGGCCCGGCCAGTGGCGGATGGCCCCTACAATCTCTTGCGTCCGGAGGACAGCGCTGAAGCGGACTACCCAACCTGGCGTGTCGACAGTGAAGGGGAGACTGTGCTGGTGATCAACAGTGATCAGCAATACCGCTACCTCGGCAACCTGATCGTAACCTTCGATAAATCAGGCCATATAGCCGATGTGGATATGCGCAGTGGACCGGTGGCAACCAACGAGGCGGGGGTTGAGGCCCTCAAGATGGAACTTGGTGCTCGCAGACTCACCCCTAAGAAGCGGGTGGTGAACATCTATGACGCCATCCGTGATACCAGCATCATCCAGGACGCATTCTTTGTCGTCGGTACCACTGATTACCCATTGAATGGTTTTCGTGCCGATGTGCGAACCCGAGAGACCAATCTGGGTCTATTGGCTGCAGACTCCACAATCTGGGGAGCTCAGCAGAACGGCTTTCCGAGCGTCGATATCGCCCTGAAGAACGGTGGCGGTATTCGCGATACCATTCAGGGCCCAACCATCATCCGCTTGGCAGTGGAAGCGGCTTTGGCATTCGACAATACTCTGACAGTACTTCAAATGAGCGGGGATCAGGTGTTGGCTGCCATGGAGAATTCCGTCAGCCGTGCCGATGCCACCGATGGTCGTTTTCCGCAGATAGCAGGCATGGTGCTGGAGTTTGATACAGCCAACCCCCCACTGGAAGCCTTGGCTTCTGTCACCACACCATCCCGTGTGCGCAACCTGACCATCACCAAGCATGATGGAACAGTGGTCAACCTGGTTACAGACGGCGTTGCTGATACAACTGCCTTGAGTGACACCTTTGTCCTGGCCACCAATAGCTTCACAGCGACCGGGGGGGATGGCTATGCCGCATTTCCTGCCTCTGTGGAACTCGGTGCCACCAGTATCGGCGAGCAGCAGATTCTGGAAGAGTACATCATCAATGTGCTAGGTGGTAATGTGAGTATTATGGACGATGCTGCAAATCCAATGCGGGTAATTCGACTGCCTTAAACTTGCTCACCATGGATGAAAGGATCAACCCTGCTGGAGAGAGCAGGGTTGATCTCTTCGCGATGAGATGCCTGGACTGTGTTTGTAAGCTGGTGCGTGGACCTGTATGCCAGCCTGAACTATCCATAGAGGAGGCCACAGAATTTGTGGTCAGAGCTAAGCTGCGTGTTTCTGGCGAATGGAGTGGGTGGCAGACTGGGATTGATGTTTTGAGGTGAGTTGGAATTATGGCCATTTGACCCTGGCATCAATTCTGGGTGGTGTGGTACGTCGAGATCACTCAAATCTATTCAGATCATCTGAAGTTTATCTGTAACAACGATTAAACTGGCCGATCTCTTGATCCGCTTTATTTCTGCATTCTTTTATACGCCTCAGACAGGAGTTGGATGATTCTGCCTGTTGTAAACACTGCTTTATCTCCAGCAGTACATACTCTTTGAATGTTGTCTTTGTTTGTTGGGTGGAGTGGCTCGTATTATTTTTGATAGCGAGAGCGCTTGTAATCGTGGTTTTTGCTTCTGTCAATGGAAATGAACTCTCTCTATAACGACCTCTGCTTAGATAATATCGAACAACAAGCTCTTTACCTTCCATTATCTGTACCATGGTATCTGACAATCCCTCGCTTTCCTTTCCATGCCAGATTAAGAATTCAAGCTGATCCTGTCGCCATTTATAGGCATCGACAGCTACGCCCATCACCTGCAGATCTTTCTGTCTGCTCAGACTGATCGGTTTATTGCTGTCTATGCGCAGCATGGGTGGAGTATTCCAATCTGCAGGATCAGTAAAATCCTTAGATATCGTGAAATTGGCCCAAACTTCACCGCTATCAGAGATGCGATACAAGGAAAAACTGTCTCCCAGCCCATTTTTGACGATAGCCATTTCGTCTAAGGTATTTGTCGGCGAGCTGTTGCTGTTTTTTTCTATTATCCAATCTGCCGGTGCGACAAGGGAAATGAATAACAGAAATAATAAAGAAAAGAACCCTCTCACTTGTATCTCCTTTGGACTGGTATGAAGTGACTAGATATCTGATCTTAATTGGTTTTATCGATGAAGATTTTTATATTTTTTTACATTGGCTTGTAAGTATATCCACATCCAGAAATTCAAACTCATAACCGGATTCGATATTCTTGTTCTTTGATTATAAGTCACGATCAGGGAAGTTAAATGGCCATAATCAGTGGCTCAGGATTCGATTCAGCTGGGTTGACTGTCACAGGGTCACTGCTTCGACCCGCTATCGATCAGCTCAGTGCTGAAGTTGAGAGATCGCTTAAAGATACTGTTGTTGTGTGGCGGGATTTAATGGTTTTTCAGTCGATTCCTATGATGGTCATGCAAACGACAGGTTCTCAATACCAGTTGCAATCGTGTATCTGCAATCAATAGATATTGGTGGCCTGAGATCACAAAGCGATCGAGCTGGGTCTATAGCCGTAAAAACAAAAAGAGGCTTGCGCCAGAAACAAAAAAAGCACTTAGGTATAAACCTAAGTGCTTGTTTTAATTGGCTCCCCGGGACAGGCTCGAACTGCCGACCTAGTGATTAACAGTCACCCGCTCTACCGACTGAGCTACCGGGGAATTGTTCAAGAGGGGCGCATAATAATGAGACTGAGCCCTAGCGTCAATAGTTTATCGACAAAAAGTACAATCAATGGTCACATTTAATGGGGGCATCCCCAGCACCCCGCTCAGAAATGCGGATACGACCTACGTTATTGATAATCAATGCTTTGGGTTTGATTCGTTCCTTGGGGTCGCAGAAGGAGAGAGTCAGATTGTAACCACTGGGACGGCCGTCTCCATGGTAGACCACCCGTTTACGGTGCTCGCTAGAGCGGATCGTCAGCTCCGTATGTTCAGGCAGCAGGTATTTCGCCAATATCGGTTCATCAGAGCCCAGAATCCCATCCCGCTGGATGTCTTCGAAGATGATCAGTCCATCACTCCAGATCGCTTCCTCCCTGCAGCGCTCCCCACCTGAAGTTGGGCAGATGATAATATGCTGCTCCTGCTGTATGGCCTGGCTTCTCGCCAGGTAGAAGTGAGTGAGAAAGCCGTTGAGACTGGTTGACTGTTCGTTCCTTATGGAAAGGGTCG
>JAHRHW010000268.1 GCA_019100305.1 Candidatus Thiodiazotropha taylori
CGGCAGGCAGGTCGATCTTTTCCACTTTACGCATCCGCATCATGCCATCTTCCATGGTATGGGTATGCAGCTCGACAACCTCCGCGGCACTGCTGCTGGCGCTCACCAGAGCAAGATCCTTTTTACCCATGTTATGCAGCGTCATGAAAGAGGCGGAATTCGGCTGCCCGGGCGGTACGGCGCGGACATAGGGATCGTCGGCCATCACGGCAGAACCGGCCATCAGCTGTTGACTCATGAAAACCAGGCAAAAGCCAAGGATCGGAAGCAAACGTTGCAAGCTCATCTGTTTCTCCAATGAACACAGTTTTAATCAGGGGTGGCTGAGCGTGAGATCGTGACAGAGTCAACCACCGAATTATTCAACAAGATTATTTTCTCGTGGTCCGGGAGCATGGCATTAAAGAGATTATAAAGGCAATCCCACACAATCAATCCACGCAAAAAATTGAAAAAAAGTGTGCCAAATGACCCATTCAGGGCATATGGCACTGCTGTGATAACCATCTGAAGGGTCAATCGTGCCGAACGACAGGCAAAAAAAAAGCGCCGGCAACTGCCAGGCGCTTTTCTCTTAACGACCGTAAGACCGTTAAAAAACCCGAATCAGAGGGTCATGATCCACTCGACGATGACTTTGATGTCATCATCGCTGACGTGAGCGTTAGGTGGCATAGGGACAGGACCCCAGACACCGGATCCGCCGGCCTTTACTTTGGCAGAGAGTGCCGCTACAGCATCACCCTGGCCTTTGTACTTTGCAGCCACTTCTTTGTAGGCAGGACCAACAACTTTGGTTTCAATCTGGTGGCAAGCCATGCAGCCACGCTGGGTTGCCAGGGCAACAGGATCGGCAGATGCAGTCGCGACAGCACCAAGAGCAAGGACAGAAGCGCTGGTAGCCAGCAAGTATGATTTCATCTTATTCATCAGAAGTTTACCCTCAATAGTTCGGTTAGATAAGTACAGCTGCGGGGTTGATCACACAGAGTCCGTTCCCACAAAAATGCTGGATTATACGTTAAACATAAGAAAAATGCCTATAAAGGATAATTGTCAATTAAACAATTTGACAATTTATCACCTGTTGAGCACTCAAACGTTCTCCAGCAAGCACCGCAAACCGCTGCCAATCGGGTTTGACCGCAGAAATAAACAGGTGACTCCCGCAATCGCAATCGGATGAACCAAAACCGACGATCGGCTGGGTCAATCCGAGCGGTTCACCGAGCAGGGCTGCCCACTGATGTTCCCGCTGCCGGGGATCATTGCTATACCAGATCTGGCGCAGATTGGTGACCGCCCGCAAATAGTCAATATGCCAGCGGGGACGCGGGCTAATACGCCGGTGGTGGGCGCAGCGCGCAGCCACCCCACCCGGGCCGAAAGCGCTGCCGACATAGAGATACCAGCCGCGGACGAAGTCGCACAGCCCCAGGCGACCCACCTGAATCTGTTGGCGCCTGGGATTGTGCATCAGCAGCACATAGGTCCCGCAGGACTTTGCCTGGGCAAGTCCCGAGCGTGAAGCCCTGCCAGCCGGACTAAGGGAGATCCCGCTGATCGGTCGCGCCTCAGCTGTTGGGTCGTTCAGTGACCACTCTTATCCGCCATATGGGACAGATAGAGGGCAAGCCCGAGCAGTGCGATGCCGCCGGCGAACTGCAGCAGGTCCAGCGGGGTGGAGAACTCCATACTGAGGGCGAACTCGAAATAGCGCACCACCAGGATCATCATCACCACCTTGGCAAGGCGACTCTTCAGGTCATCCAGGCTGGTGATCATCAGCACGTTTGAGGCGCTGTCGGAACCCTCCGCATGATCGATCTTGCTGATGAACAGCTCATACAGGCCCAGCGAGAAGATCAGCAGCACCGTCGCCAACAGATAGCCATCCACAATCTCCACCACATGGGTCACGGTGGTTGAACGCAGCGCCACCCGCTCTTCACCAGTCAGGGCCGGCGAGGCGTAGTGACCTAAATGGCTGATCATATAGAAGGCATCCACAGAGGCCATGTAGAACATGGCGACGGCTGCCGCCATGCTGGCAATCACAGCGGCCAACACAATCAGCCGGCTGTTCCAGAGTAGTTTTTCAAATATCGCTTCCACAACATCTATTCTCATTTTTCAAGGTGAGGCAATCATATCAGAGAAGATCAATCCGAGGCCTGACAACAGGATTACCTGTGACACCAGGGTGTTAAAGCGTACCGATAGCCATTATCATCAGCCCCTTTTTTGCAGGACCATGACTATGCCATCTTTTCTGCCGGGTCAGCGCTGGATCAGTGACACGGAATCGGAACTCGGGCTGGGGGTGATTACCGGCTGTGAAGGCCGCCGGGTCAACATCCACTTTCCGGCCATCGACGAAAGCCGGGTATACGCCATTGAGGGAGCCCCACTGACCCGGGTGGCCTTCACTGCCGGCGATCAGATCGAGAGTCGTGAAGGCTGGCAGATGAGCGTCCGTCAGACCCTGCTCGCTGACGGTCTGATCACCTACCTGGGTGAACGATCCGACGGCAGCCAGGTGCGCCTTGAAGAGCTGGAGCTGAGTGATACCCTGCGCATCGACCAGCCCAAACAGCGGCTGCTCACCGGTCAGATCGATCCTCCCCACTGGTTCAATCTGCGCCAACAGACCCTCAGCCACCTGGGCAAACAGCAGCAATCCTCGCTGCTCGGCCTGGTCGGGCCACGCATCGACCTGATCCCTCATCAGCTTTATATCGCCCATGAAGTGGCTGGACGACCGGCACCCAGGGTATTGCTGGCTGACGAAGTGGGCCTGGGAAAAACCATTGAGGCCTGCCTGATTCTGCACCAGCAGCTGCTGACCGGACGGGCCAGCCGGGTTTTGATCCTGGTGCCGGACCCCTTGGTGCATCAATGGCTGGTTGAGCTACTACGACGCTTCAATCTGAAATTCCGGATCCTCGACGAAGAGACCTGCCAAGCCATTCAGGACTCAGGACAGGCGGACAATCCGTTCCATGCGGAACAGCTGGTACTCTGCAGTCTGAACCTTTTCCACGACAATCCGGCCCGTCTCAGCCAGGCACTGGATGGTGAGTGGGATCTGCTGATCGTCGATGAGGCGCACCATCTGACCTGGTCGGAAGAGGATCCCAGCGCAGAGTATCTGCTGGTCGAAGCCCTCTCGTTACGCACACCCGGGGTACTGTTGCTGACCGCCACCCCGGAACAGCTCGGCCAGGCCGGCCATTTTGCCCGCTTGCGCCTGCTCGATCCGGATCGTTACTACGATCTGCAGAGTTTCCTGCAGGAGGAGCAGCACTATCAGCCGGTCGCGGAAGCCGTGGAGCATCTGTTGCGAGGGGAGCCGCTGCCCGAGAAAGCCACTCAGGCCCTGTTGAGCAAACTGGATGAGTCCGAAAGCACTCCACTACTGAGCCTGCTGAATGATCCAGGCCGGGATCCGGCTGAACGGAACGATGCGAGAGAGAGCCTGATCAACAGCCTGCTCGACCGACACGGCACAGGACGGGTGCTGTTCCGCAACACCCGCGCCCGTATCAGCGGTTTTCCGGCCAGAGAGCTGATCGCCTACCCGCTGCCGATGGCCGAAGAGTACAGCGAGGCACAGCAGCCGGACGGCAACCCTTCCGCCACTCTGCGACTCACCCCGGAGCGGCTCTACAGCGAGCAGGGCCACCCTGACTGGTGGCAGGTGGATCCCAGGGTATCCTGGCTGATTGAACAGCTACGCAAACAGGCCGACGACAAGTTTCTGTTGATCTGCAGCCATGACCGGACCGCCGTGGAGCTGCAGCAGGCGGTTCGCAACCTGTCCGGTGTTTCCAGCGGGGTTTTCCATCAGGATATGACGATCGTGGAGCGAGACCGGGCGGCCGCCTGGTTTGCGGATCCAGAAGGGGCGCGACTCCTGATCTGTTCGGAGATTGGCAGTGAGGGGCGTAATTTTCAATTTGCCCACCATCTGATTCTGTTCGATCTGCCGGCAGATCCTGACCTGCTGGAACAGCGTATCGGCCGTCTCGACCGGATCGGCCAGCAACAGACCGTCACCATCCATCAACCGTATATGGATCCTGGCCCCCAGTCGGTAATGCTGCAGTGGTATCGGGATGGTCTGGACGCCTTTCGCCAGCATGTGCCCGGCGCTCAGCAGATCAGCGAGCAGCTTGGCGCTGAACTCTGGCAACTGATCGAAGAGCAACAGGAGCCGGCTGTTCTGGCAGATCTGATTGACCGTACCCGTGAGCTGAAACAGCAGATACAGCTGCGGCTGCAGCAGGGACGGGACCACCTGCTTGAGCTTGGCGCCTGCCGGCAACCCATAGCCAACCAGCTGGTTGAGCAGTTGACGGAACAGGACGACTCAGCGCAGCTGCCAGACTATCTGCAACGACTGTTCGACTGTTACAACATCGAAACGGAAGAGCTGGGAGAGGCGGGTCTGATCCTGCGTCCCGGTGAGCAGGTGATCGCCGGTTCGCTACCCGGCCTGCCGGCCGATGGCCTGACCGCCACCTGCAGCCGCCGTGACGCCCTGAGCCACGAAGAGCGGCATTTTCTGACCTGGGAACACCCGCTGGTGCGTAACGCGATGGATCAGGTCATCAGTATGCAGACCGGCAACAGCACGGCAATGGCCTGCAAACACCCGAAACTCAGTAAAGGACAGCTGCTGCTGGAGTGCCTGTTTGTGGTTGAGTGCCCGGCGCCGAGAAAACTCCAGGTTGGGCGCTTTCTGCCCACCAGCTTAAGCCGTATCCTGATCGATGCCAAAGGCCGGCGTCTCGACCACCTGGCGGACTGCGACACGCTGCTCGAGCATGCCGAGGAGCTGGATCGCAAAGCCCTGCTGCCGGTGATCAACAGTTATCGCTCACAGTTGCGTTCACTGATCACGACAGCGGAACAGGCCGCAGCCAATCTGGTGGATGAGCAGGTGAAACAGTCCGCGGCAAAAATGATGAAATACTACACAACCGAGATTCAACGCATGCAGGCACTGAAAAAACACAACCCTTCGGTACGCAATGAAGAGATCGAGATGCTCCAGCAACAGGGGATGGCGCTGCACCAGCAGCTGCAATCCACCCGCCTGCGTCTGGACGCCGTACGACTGGTGGTTACGCTATAGTATGAACCCGGCAAGCAGACTGGCTTGCCTTTTTAAATGGACTATTCGGCGTCCTGAGCGGCATCCAGCAGGCGCTTGATGGGGAAGGGTCGGCAAACCCCGTATCCCTGCACAAAGTCAACCCCGATCGCCTCGAGTCGCTGCAGAATCTCCCCGGTTTCGACAAACTCGGCGATGGTCTCCAGCCCCATGATATGGCCGATACGATTGATCGCCTCCACCATCGATTCGTCGATCGCATTCTCGAGCATATCGTGAACGAACGCTCCGTCGATTTTCAGATACTCCACCGGCAGATGTTTGAGATAGCCGAACGAGGAGAGACCACTGCCAAAATCGTCCAGGGCGAACTCACAGCCATAGCGCTGCAGAGTGCGCATGAAATGCTCCGCCGAGGTGAGATTGGAGATGGCGGCCGTCTCGGTGACTTCGAAACAGAGCATACCTGCAGGGATATCCCGTTCCCTGATGGTCAGCAGTATCCACTGCAGAAACTCATCATCACAGACCGAATGGCCGGACAGATTGACAAAAAAGCGACGCCCTGAGTTCAGACAGGAGTCCCGGTTTTGGGTAATGAAGCGGGCCACCTGCTCCACTACCCAGTGATCCACGGAGGGCATCAACCCGAACCGTTCCGCTGCCGGAATGAAAGCGCCGGGCGGTATCAGATTTTCATCCTCATCGAGCAAACGGATCAGTACCTCCACATGGTCCTGCACCCCATCCTCATCGGTGAGAGATGAGATCGGTTGCACATAGAGCGTAAAGCGGTCCTCTTCCAGGGCGGTTCGAATCCGGGTTACCCACTGGGTTTCGCCATGCCGCCTGGCTGCGGAGCTGTCCACTGAATCGTAGATGTGGATTTTGTTGCGCCCCTCCTCCTTCGCGGTCAGGCAGGCGATATCCGCATAGCCGAGGATCTGTTCCACACTCTCGCTATGTCTGTCGATCGGCACCATGCCGATGCTGAGACTCTGGGAGAAGGTCTTACCCTCCCAGGCAAAGCGGAATGCCTGAACCTCCTGGCGGATCGTCTCGGCAATCCGTTCCGCCACTTCCAATGTGCATTGGCTGAGCAGAATGCCGAACTCATCCCCGCCCAGACGGGCAATCAAATCACTGTTGCGGATCGAGCGTTTGATCAAGGCGGC
>JAHRHW010000269.1 GCA_019100305.1 Candidatus Thiodiazotropha taylori
GTCGCTACACCGCGGATTTCGCCACCATGAGTCTGACCAATGGCCTCAACAAGGGTTATGAGGATAAGGAGTTCTACTCGATCTTTCTCTCCAAGCCCTTCGGCGAGTCTCAGGAGCATCGCTGGAACAACATCTTCATCTATGAAGAGGGTGGCGGTAAATGGAATCGCTTCGATGTTGAGTACACCTTCACCGATACCCTGTTGGCTTCCGTGGAGTGGAACAACTACTGGGGTGAAGAGAATACGACCTTCGGTCAGTTCAGAGACTCATCCAACTTCCAGGTGGGTCTGAAATGGATCATTGAGTGATCCCTGACTGGCAGTAAAATCCTTCGGCAGCCGCCTGGATAATCCAGGTGGCTGCCGACTCACAGCGAATTCTAGGAGTAGTGAGCCATGAGCGGCTCTACAACAAAACAACAAACCAATAACGCCTGGGCAGAAGGCTACGCGGATTTTGTCATCAAGTTTCGCTGGCCGTTGATGATGATCCTCCTGGTGGTGACAATTCTTGCCGCCTTGCAGATCAAGAATCTGGATATGCGTAATGATCCGGATACCCTGTTGCCACCGAGCAACCGCTATGTAGCGACCAACCTCTATGCGGAACACAATTTCGGCATGGGTAACCTGATGGTCTTCACTCTGAGGATCAATGAAGGGGACGTCTATAAAAACTGGTTCGTGAATAAGGTGCAGGAGATCCACAATCGGCTGGTCGATCTGCCCACAGCCCGTGAATCGAACTTCATCGATATTGCAGCGAAGAAGATCAAGTACATGGGAGCGGATGAGAACGGCCTGGTCTTCAAGCGGCTGATCCCCACCGAAGGCATCAGCAGTGATCCTGAGAGGGCTGCAGAGCAACTGGCCTTTTTGAAAGAGGGCATCGAAACCAACCCGGTGATCGGTCCGATGCTGGTCGGTTTCGAGGATGCGGAAGGCAATAAGTGTGAGTTTTCACAAAAGGATGAGAAGAACTGTACGGCGAAATCCCTCTACATCATCGGCGACTATACCGATGAGGTAAAGGAGATCTATCTTCCCTGGGTGCGTGAAATCCGCGCCATGATGGATGAGTACAGTGAGGACGATCGGTTCGAGGTGCTGGTGGCCGGTGAACCCTATTTTCTTGCCTGGATGCTGGCCGACCTGGTCAACAAGTGGTGGCTGTTCGTTATCTCATTCGCCATCGTCATCGCCGCACTCTGGTTTGAGTTTCGCAATTGGCGAGGCTCCCTGTTTCCGATCATCGGTGTCAGTGCCACCATCATCCTGACCCTGGGACTGATGGGCTTTTCTGCCTTCAAACTGACCACCATGATGGTATTGACCCCGATGCTGTTGCTGGCCATCGGTATCGGCCACTCGGTGCAGGTAACCCGGCGCTTCATGCAGGAGCAGGCGAAATCGGGGGATTGCGAGTCGGCCGCCCGCTCCGCCATCTCCCATACGATCGTTCCGGCAACCCTGTCGATTGTCACCGATATGGTCGGCTTTGCCACCCTGGCAACCGTGGATATCTCGTTCTATAAGGCCTATGCCTATTTCGGCATGTTCGGCATGTTGACCCTGCTGTTTACCACCACCACCCTGATCCCGCTGCTGATGATGACCTTTCCCTGCAGTAATAAAGAGGCGAAAGAGGGGCATGAGCATGAGTGGGAGACCAAAGTGGGTGGCTTTATCTCGGGCCTGTTGACCGGTCCGGGGAAAATGATTCCGATCGGTATCGTGGTGGCGATCATGGCCTGGTCCGTCTATGAGACCGATATCCTGAATGGCACCAGTGAGGATCTGATGCCTGGTGTGGAGAAGGGCATCAACTATTCACGTGCCGCGTTCAAGGAGAAATCGATCACCATTCAGCACATCGAACGTCTGAATGAGATCATGCCGGGTGTTATCTCGGTATCCATACCCATACGCGGTAAGGAGCCCACATCCGAGCTCTGTGTGGAGACCTATTTCCCGGAAGAGATCTATGACATAGAGGATCCCCAGGAGAAGCTCGCCCAGTGTGAAAAGGCCAAACAGGAGTTGAACTGCTGGGATCCCGATCCCTGCGGGGCTCAGGGTATCTTCAACGAAGCTGATGTGCTGGCTGACATTGAAGCGCTTGAGGAGTGGATGCGCTCACATGAACATATCGGTTTTACCGGATCCTATGCCCAATATATCCGCTTGGTGAACATGCTGTTGACCGCTGAGCCGGGAGAGCAGCCTGACATCAAGGATCTCTTTATCCCAACCTCAAAAAAGCTGCGGGAGATCGATCCGGACGATGATCGTGGCGGTGACGATATCGTGCAGCTCTACAATGGTCTGTTGGAGACCATGACCGAAGAGGGGGACATGGACTCCTTCGTCATGAAGAACTGGAACGAAGGGGTGGTGATGGGCTTCATCAATACCATGGATCCGGTGGAGACCCACGAAGTCACCATGGATATCCAGCAGTATATTGAGGACCATAAGAACGACCCAGGTTTCAGCAAGGTTAACTTCGGGCTGCGTTCCGGTCCAGTGGACGACCTTTCCGGTGACAGCAACGAACTCTCTGTGGACGGTCCCAACTACGTCAGGCCTGGACTTGGCGGGTTCCTTGGCGCCACTGAGGCAACCCGGGAGGTTGCCGTGGACAATTGGCTCTCAGGGCCCCTGCTCACGGCCGCGGCGGTTTTCGTGATTGCGGCGCTGATCTTCCGTTCACTGGTCGTCTCGGTGATCCTGATGGTACTGCTGTTCATTACCCTGTTTGCCCAGTATGGCCTGGGTGGGTATATGACCAGTATCCAGAACTGGTCGGGCAATCTGGCCTTCCACCTGCAAGTGGCCCTGAGTATCGCCATGGGCTTGGGTATCGACTACGGTATCTACATGATGTCGAGGCTCAAGGAGGAGATGCAGGCAACGGCGGGTAACTGGCAGGAGGCGCTGGTCAATACCCTCAATACCACCGGCTCTGCGGTGATCATTTCGGTTGTGGTTCTGTTGGGCTGTTTCATCCCACTGCTGAATACCGATCTGGCCAATACCTGGGGATTGGGTATCTACATAAGTCAGGCTCTGTTGATCGATGTGGTGACCGCATTGACGATTTTGCCGATGCTGGTGGCCTGGCTGAAGCCGAGGTTTGTTTTTGGTGAGTATAAAAACTAAAAAAAGCTGACTGGGCTTCGGCTCAGTATGAACTCGAGCCGGCATGACTGCCGGCTTTTTTTGTCCTCAGCTGTGTCTTGATGTCCCCTGCTTTTTCTGCTGATCGGCTGTGCGATGAGGTTTGAAAAAGTGGCGCAGTCGCTCGCCGAAGGGGCGGTTGCGTATTGGGCAGGTAACTGCAAGCGAAACCGGAGGCTTCGTCTCTTCATCCCAGCTGTTGACGATGAAGCCATCGCTCAATTTGATCAAGCGACTGGCGGCTTGTTTGACATCCGGGTCGTGGGAGGAGATCAGAAAGGTGGTGCCGAGGCTTTGATTCAATCGCTGCATCAGTTCAATCAGGTGTCTGCCGGTGGTGCTGTCGAGATTGGCAGTCGGCTCATCCGCAAGAATGATTTTCGGTTCAGTGGCCAAGGCCCGGGCAACGGCAACCCGCTGTTGTTGACCGCCGGATAGCTGATCGGGGCGACGATAACCCAGATGGCCAATCTCAACCTCATGCAGCCAGTGGTTGGCGATCTCCAGGCTCTCCTGTTTACTTTTGCCTTGCAGCTGACAGACATAGGCGACATTTTCCCGGGCGCTGAGTACCCGAATCAGATTGTAGGCCTGGAAGACGAAACCGATATTGGCCAGCCGAAACCCGGTGCGTTGGCTGTTTCCCATCTTCAGGATATCTTCGCCCAGAATCCGGGCCTCACCCCGGTCGGCCGACTCCAGACCGCCAGCGATGTTCAGCAAGGTGCTCTTGCCTGAGCCGGAACGACCGGCCAGTACGACAAATTCCCCCTTGTGGATCTCCAGGTCGATACCATTCAGCGCCGGGTAGGGCATGGTGCCGACCCAATAGCACTTATGCAGGTCTTGGATTTGGATGATGGTTGATTGGTTGTCTTCCAGCATGGGCCACCTATTGGATTCGAAGAGCCTGGCTAACTGAGAGGCGGGTGGCTTTCCATGCCGGATAGATCCCCGCCAGCAGGGCGGCCACCAGCGTGGCCAGCAGTATTTTAAGCGCGGAGTCCCGGGTCAGCTGTGGATGGATCACCGGGTCCATATAGAAAAATTCAAAGGCGTTGGCATAATCGGTCAGGTCGATGCCGCTATCCGCAAGCAGCATCACCACCAGCAGTGCGATCAGATAACCCAGAACGGCACCGACAAAAATCAGTAGAACCGCTTCAAACAGCAGCATCAGAAAGATGCGATGGGGCTGGGTGCCGATGGCAATCATTACACCAAGCTCCTTTTGACGCTCATGCAGTGAGATCAGCATGGTGTTGAGGATCTCAGTGAGCACCAGCAGGATCACCACAAACAGGATGATCAAACCATAGGCATCACTGAACTCCAACCACTGCCTGACCATCGGGTCCAGTTCCTGCCAGGGCATGATCTCATAGACCTGCTCAGAGAGTTGCTGGACAAACAGCCGGTAGAGGGTGTCGGTCTGATCGTGATGATCAGCACGGATCACGATATCGGTCACCGCCTGCTGCATTTGTAGCCACTGTTGGGCGCCATCGAGAGAAATCAGTGCCAGGGTGCGATCGATCTGTGGAGCGCCGGTCTCGATAATGCCTCTCAGATAGTAGACCTCTGAGATCATCTCGCCGGAGGGTCGCTGGGTCATCAGGATAACCCGGTCAGACAATTTTGCACCGAGATTTTGCGCCACCGTCTTACCCAGTAAAAGATCCTTGTTCATGCCGGGGCGCAGCCAGACTCCCGTTTTCACATTCTGATCCATGGAGGTTACCCAGGTCTCCTGCTCCGGATCGGTGGCCATAATCTGCACACCGGTACTGCTGCCACTGACGGAAGCGAGTCCTGAGGTGCGGATGCGTTGGGTCCAGCCGATGATCTCAGGATAGGTGTCCATATAGCGGGATATGGCATCGGGATCGGCGATGTTGTCCCGCAGGTTTTGAGACGCCTCGAATCCTTTCGCGTGGATCTGCAGATGGCCGGTGAAGCTGAGGATGAAATTGGTTTTCATCTGACTCAGCCAGCCGTCGTTGAGGGCGCTGAGCAGGGTCAGGGTGGCGATGCCGAACATCATGGTCAGCAGGGTGATGGTGGTACGGCGGCGGTTGCGTATCAAGTTACGCACTGCCAGTGCCACATAGGTGAGTATGCCCAGTCGGCTAACCATTGCGGATCGCCTCCACCGGTTGCAGCAGACTGGCGCGCCAGGCCGGATAGATTCCAGAGAGGATGGAAGCGATGAGAATGGCACTGGCGGTGATTCCGAGATGGTCGAGTTTTAACTGGGGATAGATCAGGGGGTCGACATAAAACCTGGAGGTAGATCCCAACAGTATGGAGAGATCAATGCCGACCATGCCGGTCAGCAGGATGATCAGATAACCGAGCAGTGTGCCGAGCAGGATACCGATGATACCGATACCCACCGCTTCCACCGCCATCAGCAGAGCGATCTGGCGTCGACTTGTGCCGATCGCCATCAGGATACCGAACTCGCGTGTTCGGTCGAGCATGGAGAGCAACAGGGTATTCAGCTCTCCCGCCAGTACGATGAATAGAACAATGCCGAGAAACAGATAGAGAAAACCGTTATGCAGGGTTACCCACTCTTTCATGACCGGAAACATGGTATACCAGGGCATGATTTCCAACTGTTGATCGGCCAGGTCCGCATTCAGGTCGGCCACCAGGCCAGGCAGTCTCTGCTCATCCACATTGATGACGAATGTGGTGACCTGACCTTGCAGATCGACCATCTCCTGCAGGGTCGCCAGGCTTGTAATCGCCATGCCGCTGTCGAGTCCCATTTCGCCACTGGTGATGATTCCCACCAGGGTGAAGGATTCTGCAATCATGGCGCCATAGCGGTCATAGCCGATCATCACCACCTCATCACCAAGCCGGACTTTGAGGTTATTCGCCGTGGTGGCACCCAATATCAGTGTGTAGCTGTCATCCGGTTGCAGAAAGCGACCGATACCGATTCTGCCGCCAAGTTCGGTGACCTTGGGTTCATTCAGTGGATCCATACCAATCAGCATAACCCCTTGGGTGGTGTGGTCTGATGCCGCCAACCCAAAGGTATCCAGGCGTTGGCTGTATCGTGTGACGCCATG
>JAHRHW010000270.1 GCA_019100305.1 Candidatus Thiodiazotropha taylori
GGATTCGACCAATGAGACCATCGCTGGCCAGGACTCCAGATCGATGGAGACACAGAGCATATGGCTGATTCCGCCATCCAGGGTTGAAGATACGAACTGACCGAAGTCATTCGCATAATGATCGAGTGCTACCCGGTCAAGATGGCAATGTGAGTCAACAAGCATGGTAGAGTCTCTGGCTGTGGGTCAGCTATTTTATAGCGACTCCACCATCCTTGAAAGGTCATTACTGCGGGGATCCGATAAGAGGTGACAACCAGCCGGAATCAGAGAGTATGGGTAGGCCGATCTGATTTGAGCGCACCGGCCAGATAGGTCTCAATCTTGTTACGCGCCGCACCGCCATCCTGGTCGCTGAACTGGACACCGATCCCGGCTGCCCGGTTACCCTCGGCGCCCACCGGTGTGATCCAGATGATTTTTCCTGCCACAGGGAGGCGCTCGGCCTCATCCATCAGAGTCAGTAGCATAAAGACTTCATCACCGAGACGGTACTGTTTGGTGGTGGGTATGAAAAGGCCGCCAAATTCCACAAACTGCATATAGGCCGCATACAAGGCGTTTTTATCCTTGATGGTTAGGGAGAGAATTCCTTGTTTTGGTCCACCAGCCATAAGTTACCTGACCTGATTCAGGCTCCCTGTCTTGAACAGGTCTGCCATTCGATAAGTAGTTTTTCCAATGTCAACTGCAGATTGATATTGCTATCGGTGAGAGCTCTAACGGCATAAAGTGTCTTCAGATAGCTTTGTATCGCCCTTGAGTTTAACTTGTCGGCTGTCTTCTGCAAAGCTTGAGCCCGGTCTGGATTAGACAACGTTGCCCCAGAGGGTGATACTTTCAGTCTCTGGATATCGATAACCCAACCAATTAGCCACTCAATCAATAACTTATAGTCAAATTTTTGCCAGATACCGGCCAATTTGACTGGATCGAGGCGCTGATCACTCAATGCCAGAAACTGATTCAGCATCTCACTACGACTCTCAAGCAGGGTTTTGTCATTTAACGCCAAGGCCTTGAGTGGCGCACCGTTGGCCAATCCCAGCAGCAGAGCGGGATCACCGTGCTCAACCTTGCCGGTTAGCCACGCCAGGGCCTGAGTCCGCTGAGGCGGATGAAACACGACCGACTGACAACGACTTCGAATGGTCGGTAACAATCTGGCGGGGTGATCCGTCAACAGCAGGATGAGGGTCCCGGAAGTGGGCTCTTCGAGGGTTTTCAGCAAGCTGTTTGCCGCCCCATTGGTCATCCGGTGGGCCGGTTGAATGCCGATCACCTTATATTTCGCAGAGTGGGCAGTCAGGGCAGCGGAACTGGTAAGCGCCCGGATTGCGTCGATTTTTATCTCGCCACTCTTACTCCCCTCCTCTGGTCCGACCCACTGCAGATCCGGGTGGTTACCGGCCTGGATCAGGTGGCAGTACTGGCAAGTGCCACAGGCTTGACCCGATTCACTGGGATTACTGCAGAGCAGGGATTGGGCAAAGCTCAGGGCGAACTGCTGTTTGCCGAGTCCTGGGGGACCGCTGAGCAGCAGTGCATGGGACAACCGTCCCTGGTTGAGAGACTGTTGCAATTGTTGCCACTGCTGTTGATGCCAGGGCATGGGGCTGTAGCCCATCTCAGCCACCGCTCTGCTCCAGAAAAGCGGTCACGACGCTATCGATCTGTTGCTGTACGGTTTCCAACCCTTTTGAAGCATCGATAATTTTGACCCGATGCGGCTCCCTGGCAGCAATCTCCAGATAGCCTGCCCTGACCTTCTCGAAAAAACTCATCTCCTGTTTCTCGAAACGATCCGGTTCAGATCTTTGCCCGGCCCGGGCCAGCCCCTGTTCCACAGGCAGATCCAGCAACAGCGTTAAATCGGGACGAAGCTCGCCCTGCACAAATTGCTCTAGAGACGCGATACGTTCGCTGGCAAGTCCACGCCCGGCACCCTGATAGGCGTAGCTGGCATCGGTAAAACGGTCACACAAGACCCACTGCCCCTGTTGCAATGCGGGTATGATCTTCTGCTGCAGGTGCTCAGCGCGGGCCGCAAACATCAGTAACAACTCCGTATCATCGGCCATCCCTGTATGCTGATGCCCCAGCAGCAAATCCCTGATCGCTTCACCCAGCGGAGTTCCACCGGGTTCACGGGTAAACACGACCTGTTTGCCCGCCGAGTTGAGAAGATTACGGATAAAATCCAGATTACTGCTCTTACCTGCACCCTCACCGCCTTCAACGGTAATGAATCGTCCTTTCAATGTGTTGCTCATCGCTTTAACTGATATTTTCGGACTGCACTGTTGTGCTCTTTCAGCGTTTCTGAAAAGTAGTGGCCACCCTCACCTGTTGCCACAAAATAGAGTGACTTACCTGCCTTTGGATTGAGTGCCGCGTCGATTGCCGCACCGCTTGGCATGGCAATGGGGGTAGGCGTCAGGCCCTTACGGGTATAGGTGTTATAGGGCGTGTCACGGGTCAGATCCCGCTTGCGTATATTGCCATCGTAGCGTTCACCCATGCCATAGATCACGGTTGGATCGGTCTGCAACAGCATTCCTTTCTTAAGCCGCCTGACGAACACGCCGGCAATCTCCTCCCGCTCATGTGGCAAGCCGGTCTCCCGCTCAATGATTGACGCGAGTATCAATGCTTCATAGGGAGTTTTCAACGGCAGATCGGAGACCCGTTTTGCCCAGGCCTGCTGCAATGTCTTCTGCATTCGCCGATAGGCCCGTTGCAGGAACTCCAGATCCGTGGTACCCCTGGGAAAATGGTAAGTATCGGGATAGAAACGCCCTTCGGGGTGTTCATCTTCGTAACCCAAACGGGCCATGATCTGTTGATCGTCCAATTCATCCAGGGTTTTGATCAACACCGGATTAGCCCGAACAGCCTTCATCAACTGCCGGAATGTCCACCCTTCGATGATGGTGAGCGAATGCTGGACCACTTTTGACGAGCTGAAGATTTGCAGCAGTTTTGTCGGCGTGGTGTCGGCAGGCAGGTAGTACTCCCCTGCTTTGAGCTGACCCGCCTGACCACTCCAGCGGGCTAATATCTCGAGCAGTATCGGCTTATGGATGATCTCCTGTTGTTGCAGATCATCCGCCAGAGCTCTCAGGCTGGTACCGGCTTGCAGATGGTAGTTAATGCCTGACGGTGGAAGATTCAGAGGTTGATGGACAAAATCATCGTATTCAAGCCATCCCCAGGCCATGAGGAGGCTTAAGACAAAGATTGTGATACCTAACAGTCTGTTCATGCTCCACTCATTTCAGGGTCGGTTGATCGCTTCATCCTGCAGCAAGATAGGTACGTCCGATGAACATCTTCAGTTCTGGCGGGATTTTTTTCAATTCATAGACCGTCTGCTCAAAGCGTACCACAGGACAAAGTCCCATGATGGCATTGGTCATGAACAGAGCATCACTCTGTTTCAGGTCGTCAACGGATAGCTCGGCGAGCCTGGGTTTCAGAGAGAATTGCTCTGCAGATTCGAGTACCAACTCTCGCACAACGCCAGCAACACCGGTCGATGAAAGGCTTGGTGTCAACAACTGATCCCCTTTGAGCGAAAACAGATTGGACTGGGTTCCACAAACAACCCGATCCTGCTGATCCAACATCAGACCTTCAGCGATGTCAGGCTCATCCCACTCGGCTCTGGCCAACACTTGTTCCAGACGATTGAGATGCTTGATGCCAGCCAGCTGGGATTGATTTGATAGGCGGGTCGCACAGATCCGAATTTCGATTCCCTTTTCATACCACTCTGCCGGATAGTCGGGCCAGGGGTGGATGGAGAGTATGCGCCTCGGATCACAGGGAGAAGGTGGACGATAGCCTCGACCACCACTGCCTCGGGTCACGACGATTTTCAAAACTGCGCTCGTCTGTCCAGCCGCTACCTGAAGCGCTTCCTGCCAGAGCTGCTGTTTATCTGTGTGAGTGAAACCAAGTACCTGTTCACCTTTTTCCAGCCGCGCCATGTGGCGTTGCCAGAGACAGGGAAGACCATCCTTTACTGCGATGGTCTCAAACAGACCATCACCATATTGCAGACCACGATCCGTGATGGGTATCCGGTCTGCTGGTAATCCGTCAATCAGCAACAGAGATCTTCGAAGCAATCAGACTCGGCGGAATGCCAATGTGCCGTTGGTACCACCAAATCCGAAGGAGTTGGAGATCACCACATCCAGCTTCATCTCCCGAGCCGTATTGGGCACGTAGTCCAGATCGCAATCCGGATCCTGATTTTCCAGATTGATGGTCGGAGGTACCACCTGGTTGTGCAGAGCCAGAATGGTGAACACAGCTTCTGCCCCACCAGCAGCACCCAGCATGTGTCCTGTCATCGACTTGGTCGAACTGACACAGAGTTTGTGCGCATGATCACCAAAGGCCCGTTTGACCGCCAGGGTTTCAGCCACATCACCGGCTGGAGTGGAGGTACCATGGGCATTGATGTAGTCAACCTCTTCCAGGTTGATGCCCGCATCTTTGAGCGCCATCTCCATACACTGGGCTGCACCTGAGCCGTCTTTCGAAGGCGCGGTCATATGGTAGGCGTCAGAGTTCATACCCACACCCACCAGCTCAGCGTAGATTTTTGCACCTCGGGCTTTGGCCTGTTCGTACTCTTCCAGCACAACCACACCGGCACCGTCACTGAGCACGAATCCATCACGATCCTTGTCCCACGGACGGCTCGCCGCCTGAGGATCATCGTTTCTGCGTGACAGGGCGCGTGCCGCAGCAAATCCACCCAGGCCAACCGGAGAAGTGGCCATTTCCGCGCCACCGGCAATCATCACATCAGTCCGACCGAAGCGAATCATCATGGCCGCTTCCGCAATACTGTGAGCACCACTGCTGCAGGCGGAAACGATCGAGTAGTTAGGACCCTTCAAGCCATACATGATGGAGAGATTGCCCGATACCATATTGATGATGCTGGAAGGCACAAAGAAAGGAGAGATCTTGCGCGGTCCACCATCGAGGTAGGACTGATAGCTGTTCTCGATTCCTGTGATACCGCCAATGCCGGAACCGATCAGCACACCGATCCGGTCAGCGTTCTCTTCGGTCACTTCAAGACCGGAATCATTGATAGCCTGAATACCGGCAGCAACACCATAATGGATAAACTTATCCATTTTCTTGGCTTCTTTCTTCGGGATGTAGTCAGTGACCTCAAAGCCGTATATGGGACCACCAAACTGAGTCGAAAACGATTCGACATCAAAGTGGGTGATCGGTTGGATCCCACTCTTACCAGCCTGGATGTTATCCCATGAGGAAGCCACATCCAGTCCAACAGGAGCTACCATGCCCAGCCCAGTTACGACAACCCTTCTTGCAGTCATATATGACTACCCCCAAATCTCATCGGTATTGCTGAAAAACAAAAGGCCGCGCCCCGTTATGGATGGAGCATGACGGCCTGCAAAAATTAGTTCTGCTGTACAGCTCAACTATGTGCGTTGATGTAATCAACAGCCAATTGCACAGTTGTAATCTTTTCAGCCTCTTCATCAGGAATCTCGGTTTCAAATTCCTCTTCAAGGGCCATTACCAGCTCTACTGTGTCGAGAGAGTCAGCGCCAAGATCATCGACGAAGGAAGCTTCAAGTGTCACCTCTTCATCTTTAACGCCCAGTTGTTCTACCACGATTTTTCGAACTCGTTCTACGACATCGCTCATTTTATTAATTTCCTCTGGATTAACCGACGACCACCAATAGGGCCGATGCGGTATTGTAGTAACAAAAAAGTTCTGAGAAAAGCGTAATCATTAGTTCAGCTTAATGTCACTAATTTATTGATTATCTTTTTCTAAACAAACAATTATAAGATAAACTTCATTTAACTTATAATGATTTTAATCCGAAAATGTCCTTAGGACATGTACATTCCGCCGTTTACATGCAGGGTCTCACCTGTGATATAGCGTCCAGATGCGCCGGCAAGAAACAGGACGGCGTTCGCGATATCCTCCGGTAATCCCAGTTGCTGCAACGGAATATTCTCTATCAAACTCTTCCGTTGAGCCTCAGGCAGCTCATTGGTCATGTCGGTTTCAATGAAACCCGGTGCCACAGAGTTTACCGTGATCCCTCTGGAACCCACCTCACGGGCCAGCGAACGGGTAAATCCGTCGAGCCCGGCCTTGGCGGCTGCATAGTTGGACTGACCTGCGTTCCCCATCGAGCCAACAACTGAGGAGATATTGACGATGCGCCCTTTGCGCGCC
>JAHRHW010000271.1 GCA_019100305.1 Candidatus Thiodiazotropha taylori
CATGTGTTTAATGCAATCAGTGAGCATGACCACTTTGAGATTGAGTACAGAATATTGGATAGAAACAATGTGGTTCATTGGGTTTGGGAGAGAGGATCTCTGATTGAGGATGAAGAAGAGAATGGATTAATCGAAGGATTTATTACAGAAGTGAGTGATAAAAAACAGATAGAGAGCGCATTAAAAGCCAATGAAGAATACTTGGAGCTGATCATGAACTCGACAGCAGAGTCTATTTTTGTTCTGGATGAACGTGGTATCTGTATCAGTGTCAATAAGGCATGCCTGGAACAACTGGGTTACGCGTATGAAGAGGAGTTAAAGGGTAGGGTGATGCATGATGTTATACACCACACGCGTCATAATGGAGAAGTGTATGAAAGAAAAGCATGTCCGATGTTTAAATCCACTACATCCGGACAACAGGTGCACGTGGAAGATGAGGTGTTCTGGAGAAAGGACGGCAGCAGTTTTCCTGTAGAGTATTGGTCATATCCGCTAATCGAGAATTCAGAGAGGAACGGAGTGGTGGTTTCCTTCATTGATATCACTGAGAGGAAGTTCAATGAAGTGCTCATGAGCACTAGAGTGAATTTGCATGATTTTGCTCAAAATCATACGACAAAGGAGCTTCTAAAATTTGCAATTGGAGAGGCGTGCAAAACAACAGATAGTGAATTGGGCTTCTATTATTTCATCGATCCTGACCGGAAATCAGTGACCATGCAGGTACTGGCTTCAGACCAGGATAATGAAGTAAGCGTGATTGCAAGCGAGCTAGAGGTGGACTGGCAAGATGGTGAGATCTGGTCGGTAGCCAGTAGACTAAAGAAGCCAATAATTCAGAATGAAAATACCTCAATTGTTACAATAAAAAGAACAAGGCATGGCAGTATTGAGATGAAATCGGAGCTGTGTGTACCGGTTTTGAGTAATGGTCGCGTCGTTGCGGTAATGGGGGTAGGTAATCGAAGACTTGGTCAGTATGGTGATACTGAATTGCATCAGGTTGAGCAGATTGCCGAGCTGACCTGGGATTTGGCTGAAAGCAAGATCATCAAAGAAAAGATCGAAGAAAGCAAAATTCAGCTGAATACGATACTGGATACCGTTTCAGAGGCAGTGGCTCTTTGGGATAATCAGGGTAGATTGCGTTATGCAAATCCAGAATTTCTTAATCTAATTACCAGCCAAAATACGCAGCCAACGATTAGCGAATATATCGACAAGACACTGACTGATTTGGATAGCACGTACCCATTTGTTTCCTATATTGATGAATATCTGCAAGGTCTGTTAGTGGATGGTGAGTCGGTGGATAAACGTCAAATCGAATTTCATTCGGGAGATGGCGAATCGACATGGATAAGTCTCTCTGTACATGCTCTCTATGATAGCAATATATCATCCATTACCGGCGCTGTGTCAGTAATCACCAATATCACAGACGAAAAGAACAGTGAAGCTAAACTGGAGCAACTTGCCCATTATGATAACTTAACAAAACTACCGAATAGAATGCTGGCGATCGATCGTCTTCAGCAGATGACAGCCAGGGCTGACAGAACCAGTGAGTTGATGGCAGTCTGTTATCTTGACCTCGATGGTTTCAAGCAGGTCAATGATACTTACGGTCATGAGGCCGGTGATAAATTACTTAGGCAAACGGCGAGCCGACTGGGGCTTTGTATCCGATATGGTGATACCGTGTCGCGCCTCGGAGGGGATGAGTTTCTTATCCTGCTGGCAGGATTGAATGATCAACATGAAACCCAGAATATTCTTGGGCGTATTCTTGAGCAGGTGTCAAAAGCATACTCTATCGGGGATATCAATGTTAGCAATGTTAGCGCTAGTATTGGTGTAACTCTCTATCCAGTTGATAATACGGATGCTGATGGTCTTATACGACATGCGGATCAGGCTATGTATCTAGCCAAGCGTTTGGGGAAGAATCGATATCAATTCTACAGCAAGGAGTTGGAGCGTCGAATTTTTGCACAACAGGAAGTCCTTGGGGATGTGGTGAGAGCTCTCAGTGACGATCAATTAGAGGTCTACTATCAGCCTGTGGTGGATTGCATAAGTGGTAGCGTGACCAGTTGCGAGGTTCTGCTGAGATGGAATAATCCAATTCTTGGATTGCTAAAGCCTGCTGAGTTTCTTCCTTTGCTTAATCGCTATGAGATCAAAACTTCCATCACCGATTGGGTGCTGAAACAGGTAGTCAATTATGTGTCAAAGAAGAAGTCAAACGGTACCAGTTTTCCGATTTCGTTCAATCTTTTTCCAGAGCAGTGTTTTGATTCGGGAATCCTGGAGGTCTTGAAGCGAAATACGGAAAATTTGGACCCGGCGACTCGGCGTCGTATCAATATTGAGATTCAGGAATCAGATGTTGTTACCTCATACACCAAGGCAAATCAATTTATCAAAGCGTGCAATAAGCTGGAGATTGACTGTATCTTAGGTGGCATAGGGGCTGGTGAGTTATCGGTAATTCAGCTTGCGCAATTGTCAGTTGACCAGATAAAGATAAATATCAATCAACTGAAAACGATAACCCAGAAAGATGGTCAGATCGTGCTTGTTAAAAGCATCCTTGCTTTAGCGGAATCGTCAGGTAAATCCGTAATATTACAGGGTATTGAGGACTCTCGTCAGCTGTCGGATATGAGTAAACTGGGTTGTACCAAAATACAGGGGTACCTGATATCTCAACCGCTCCCTGAAGAGACATTCGCAGAATGGATTGCGAAATCAAAGGCGACAATCGGTTTGGTATGCAAGACTCCAAGTATGAATGCTTAATTAGGAAATTGCTGTATGACTAAAAAAAGTTCAATCAGATGGAGTCACGAGATGGCTACTGGTGTGGATATAATCGATTCCCAGCACCAGAGTCTGTTACAAATGGTTAATGATGCCTACCATGAGCTTGATAAGGATGTCAGTGAGATTGTGTTTCAACGAGTAACAAAAGAACTGCTGGGTTACGCGATCTATCACTTCCAGACAGAAGAGCATCTGATGAAAGAGTACGGTTATTTTGAGGAGTGCCCCGAAGAGGCGGCACTGCATGTCGATGAACACAGAAGTTTTTCCGCAAAAGTTGTATCCGCAAGAGGCAGTGTAGATAGTGAAGTCAAAGAGGAGATGGAACAGATATTGGAATTTCTAAACAGTTGGATATTGAACCATACACAAAATGTGGATTTAAAGTTGGGAGAATTCATACGCTTGAAAGAGAGACAAGGTGGCACTGAAGAGAATGTTTAACCGAAACAAAGGAAGCCACTAACGGAAATTAGGTGATTTTAATTCTGCTAATCTTCTGGTCGGATCAGCATCAAGCTTATCAATACTATAGACTGGCATGTGAGCTAGGAATATATCAGTGTGGATAAACCGATATACCCTGATTGGGTGGAATCCTAACCGTCATATGCACCTATGCGCAGTGGGAGCGCGTTAACCGAACTCATTATAAAAAAATAATGGTATGTTCTGCTGATTGAGACATCAGCTAGCTTGTCTTTCATTCTTGTTTTTTCAGTTACATAGCCAATTGTCCATTACTCAAGAATTGTCAAGTGGGAATTTAACCACTTGCAGGTTTTCAAATTTTAGCTATAGATTTGTAATGAGTCTGTAACAAAAACGTCGAAAACGGAGTTAGGCAATGTTGCGCTGGGTTTTGGGTATGGTTTTTTTCTATGCGGGGTACTCGGTATCTGAAGAGCATCCTGCCTGTCTGGATCTGCCTCTTACGGAACCTGGCTACTCAACCGGTGAACTGCTCACAATTGCCAAAAGTTGTAAGTCCCAGCAGGTTGCAGATCTCTATTTTCACCGAGCGCAGCATATAAGATTACTTAAAAAGTTTCATGACTTCGAGCGTGGCTTGCTGCAATATGGTGAAAAAGACGATGACAGCTATATCGAATCCTATCGCATACATATCGCCGTAATTGAAGCGTTCTCAAGCCATGATCTGCTTTCCGATAGACGGTATCAGACCCTGGCAACCTTGAATAGGATCTACGAACAGTCACATGAAATAGCTGAGTTGAGATTCAGGGGCTACGATCTGATTGCGGATCGTCTCGAACTGAAATATCAACTCTGAACTGGTAGCTGATACACGCGACACCTGCTACTCAAAGTGTACCCCGGTCTTGTAATTGTCATATCATAAACACTCTTGATAAGAGTGGGTTGAAATGAAAAAGGCAATTGGCGGCGGACTGGCAGCATGGTCTATTCACCATCCAATCGGTGTGGTAATGCTCACCCTTGCCGTTATGCTACTGGGCCTGCTCGCTTTGGGCGGCCTTGGCGTCGATCTGCTGCCCAAGGTTATCTACCCGGAGATCAATGTCAGAGTGGTAGATTCAGGCGTTCCTGCCAATATCATGGAGGATCAGGTTACCCGCCAGTTGGAAGAGCAGCTTGCGATCACTGAGGAGGCTGTATTCATTCAATCGAGAACCACCGAAGGGCGAAGCGCGGTCGATCTCTCCTTCCGTTATGGTACCGACATCGATCAGGCGCTGCAGGATGCCAGTACACGCTTGGATCGAGCCAAACGCTTTCTTCCCGAGGGTATCGATCCGCCGATCATCTTCAAAAGAGACCCTTCCCAGCTACCCGTAGCAGAGTTTGTAGTCAGTTCTTCCCTTCGCGATTCGGTCGCCCTCAGGAGCTGGGTCGATTTCGAACTCAGCAAATGGTTTGTCAATCTGCCTGGTGTTGCCTCAGCAGAGGTCGGAGGGGGGCTTGAGCGTGAGATCACCGTGCAGGCCGATCAGTTGAGACTGGCGGGATTAGGTATGAATCTTCTCGACCTGCGGGATGCCCTGAAAGCTGCCAATGTGGAGACAGCCAGTGGTCGTCTGGTGATGCAGCAGGGTGAACTCAGTGGACGTACTGCGGGTCGATTCAATTCTGTGGAAGAGATTCTGCAACTGCCAATACGCCAGGTTGGTAAGGATGAGACAAGCGCTTTGATCCGGCTCTATGAAGTAGCCGATGTGGCGGATAGTGCAGAGGATGAGCGTCTGCGTATTCGTTTGAACGATCTGCCGGGAATCAAGCTCTCAATTCAGAAACAGCCTACTGCCAACACGGTTGAGGTGGTTGATCATGTACTCAATAGACTGGATGGGTTGAGAGCGAAAGGTTTACTGCCCAAGGATATCGAAGTTCATGCGGTTGATGATCAGGCCCGTTTTGTACGAAAAGCATTGGACAATGCCATCAATTCCGCTTTGACTGGTGCACTGCTGGCGATGCTGGTGGTCTACCTCTTTCTTGGCAGTCTACGCCGCACATTGATTATCGGCAGCGCCATACCGATTTCGATTCTAGTAACTTTCATCCTCATGACCAGTCTTGATCTTACCCTGAATATCATGACCCTGGGAGGCTTGGCGCTGGGTATCGGAATGCTGGTCGACAGTACCATAGTGATGCTTGAGAACATCTATCGGCATCAGCATAAGGTTAAGGATGGCACTCCCTCAGCCCTGGTATCACAACAGGCCGCAGCTGAAGTCAATAGTGCGATCGTAGCCTCAACCTCAACCAATCTGGCTGCGGTACTGCCGTTTCTCTTTATCGGGGGACTGGTAGGCCTGTTGTTTCGAGAGCTGATATACACTATATCAGCAGCCATTCTTGCCTCCATGGTGGTCGCGCTGACCCTGGTGCCAGCCCTGGCCGGTAGACTCAGCGTCAATGGTGATGGCATTTTTCGCCAACAGATAGATCGCCTGATCAGCGGACTGCAGTCCCTGTACAGCAGGCTGGTTACTCAACTCTTGCGTGTCCCCTGGTTGATGCCGCTGTTGTTTATCCTGGCGCTGCTGATCGTGCTATTCACCATGATTCCGCAGAAGCAGCTCTTTTTACCGCAGATCGATGAAGGGCGTATCAGTGTCAGTATCACGGCAGATCGGGGTATCAATCTGCAAGGTATGGATGAGCTGGTCAACCGTATCGAGGGGATCATCAGCAGCCAACCCGAAACAGCCAGTCTGTTTACCCAGGTTGGCGGCTTCGTATTCGGGAGAACCCAATATGAAGCGGTAAACCGTGCCAGCATCAAAGTGACATTGAAGCCCTTTGAGGAGAGGGGGATCAGCAGCCGTACCTGGATCAAGCGGGTCAACAAACAGATTAAACAGGCGCGACTGCCCGGAGTGCGTGTCTATCTTCGGGGACAGGGGATTCGTGGTATCAGAC
>JAHRHW010000028.1 GCA_019100305.1 Candidatus Thiodiazotropha taylori
AGCGGTTTCTGCAACAGCGTCGTGGACGGTGTCGAATACCGGACGATCCAGATGGCTCTGCCCTCCTTTGCCCGGGGTTACGCCACCGACCAGCTTGGTGCCGTAGGCGATCGCTTGTTCCGAATGAAAAGTACCCTGCTTGCCGGTAAAACCCTGGCAGATGACTTTGGTGTGGTTGTCTACAAGAATGCTCATCTTAATCTGATCCTGTCTGGCGTGGTTTCAGGCGGCCGCCGCAACGGCCTTTTTGGCAGCTTCGGTGAAGTCGTTGGCGGTGATGAAGTCGAGTCCGCTCGAGGCGAGCATCTCCAGGCCCTGGCTGGCGTTGGTGCCTTCCAGTCTGACCACCACGGGAACCTTCACGCCGATACTGCGTGCTGCCGTGATGATCCCTTCCGCGATCAGGTCGCAACGCACGATGCCGCCGAAGATATTCACCAGCACGGTCTTCACCTTCTCATCGGAGAGGATAAGCTTGAAGGCCTCAGTGACCCGCTCCGCTGTGGTGCCGCCACCCACATCCAGGAAATTGGCGGGTTCGCCGCCATGCAGTTTGACCATGTCCATGGTTGCCATCGCCAGTCCGGCGCCATTAACCATACAGCCGATCGTGCCATCCAAGGTGATGTAGTTGAGATCGTGCTGAGCGGCGGCGGCCTCTTTTTCATCCTCCTGCGAGAGATCCCGCAGGGCCACCAGCTCCTGGTGTCGGTAGAGCGCGTTGCTGTCGAGATTGATTTTAGCGTCCAGTGCCATCAGGTTACCGTCGCTGGTGATGATCAGGGGGTTGATTTCGATCAGACTGATATCCTTTTCGATGTAGAGACGGTAGAGCGACATCATGATCTTTGAGAACTGTTTGATCTGGTCTCCGCTAAGCCCCAGTCCGAAAGCGAGTTTGCGGCACTGGTAGGGCAGCATGCCTGTGGAGGGGTTGATCACGGTGGTCAGAATCTTCTCCGGGGTAGTGGCGGCAACCTCTTCTATATTCATGCCACCGGCCTCGGATGCCATGAAAGCGATACGTGAACGTGAGCGATCGAGCAGAGCGCCGAGATAGAGCTCTTTTTCGATATCGCTGCCCTGCTCCACGAGAACCGAGTTGACTGGCAGGCCCTGAGGGCCGGTCTGGTTGGTAACCAGTGTCATGCCGAGGATCTCTCCTGCCATCTGTTCCACTTCGTCCAGGTTGCGGGCCAGTCTTACGCCGCCGGCTTTGCCTCGCCCACCGGTATGAGCCTGGGCTTTGATGACCCAGAGTTTGCCACCGAGTTCCTGGGCGGCGGTGCGGGCTTCGCTCGGGCTGGAGACAGCCTGTCCCTGGGGAACGGCAATGCCATAGTTGGCAAACAGTGATTTGGCTTGGTATTCGTGTAGATTCATAGATTCGCCTTGGTGGGTGGTCTCGTTGCTCGCTTTTTCATTCCAGCAGTTGAAATTGGCCTTATTAAGGGGCCGTTTTAATACTTATGGGCTCATAAGTTTAATTATGGCTTGTGGCGATAAAAATTTATAGTGCTTTGCACAATAAGTGTGGGCTTAGGGTGCTGAAGTGACCTGCTGTAAACAGAGTAACTATTGCTCATTTGAGATGCTTGAGCATTAATATATAGTTTTAAATGCTTCATTAATCAAGTATTAGATATATCTATTCATGCTTATATTGAGGCTATATGCATCGATATCAGTTAAAAATCGACAAAAATTTTAGTAAATGGTGACTTAGTCGAAATATCCCACATCCCTGGTTTTGCTCCGTTGCGGATAGTTTGTTAGGGTATGCGCCCCTTGAGGTCCACTAAAGTGGATTCATGAGGGGTGCTTAACCTGTGCTCTACGGCGGGCGGTGATCACTGAAATCACCCATTGCCAGCGATCGGAGAGTACGGCTTGGGCGGATGATTTGAGGCCATGAAGTAGATGCTGCAGTCAGAATGATGGATTACTGTACGGAGCCGAGGAACTACCACTGTGGAGTGGCACTGACACTCACTTGGATTGGATTCTTCTGCTGATCTTTGGCTTTGAAGTTTAAATTAGTCAAAAAAAGCAAAAATGTTTCCGCCCCCGATAGAGCAAGCTGAGAGGCGTTTGCCACTTCGGCATGGGGCTTGATACGACCAAGACAATCTCTCGTGAGACTCAGGTTAAACAAGCGACAGATCTGGAGCTGAATATGCCGCAACAGTCACCATTGACTCGAACACCTTTGCACACCGTCGATTTTGACGAAGTCCCGAAACAACAATTCCGGGTCTATACCGCCAGAGATTTAGATAAGATCAAAGAGCTGCAACAACTGCCTGAGTCGTTGCGTTTCGAAATGAAGGTGGTCTCGGCGGTGTTACCGTTTCGCGTCAATGCTTATGTAATCGAAGAGCTTATCGATTGGCAGCAAGTGCCGAACGATCCAATCTTTCAGCTGACCTTTCCGCAGAAGGGTATGCTTTCGGACGTTCACTACAATCGCATGGCAATGGCGATTCGTTCTGACCTGGACAAGCAGGCCCTGAGGCTGGTGGCGAATGAGATCCGTCAGGAGTTGAATCCTCACCCTGCCGGCCAGCTTGAGCATAATGTACCCTGTGACTCGGCCGGTGAACCAATTCCGGGACTGCAGCACAAGTATCGTGAAACGGTGCTGTTCTTCCCCAGCCAGGGGCAAACCTGCCACAGCTACTGCAGTTTCTGCTTTCGCTGGGCCCAGTTCGTCGGTGACAAGAATCTCCGCATGGCGACCACCGAAGCCGACAAGCTCTACGGCTATCTTGATGAGCACCCTGAAGTCACTGATCTGCTGGTCACCGGCGGTGATCCGATGGTGATGAAAAGCCGTCAGCTGAAGACCTATCTGGAGCCCCTGCTGCATCCCCGTTTCAGCCACATTCAAAGCGTAAGAATCGGCACCAAGGCATTGACCTTCTGGCCGCAGCGATTCATCACCGACGATGATGCGGATGAACTGGTCGAGCTACTGCACCATCTGGTACTGGCGGGCAAGCACGTGGCGATCATGGCGCACTACAACCATTGGCGTGAGCTGGATACAGACATTGCCCGCGCCGCGATTCGACGCTTGCGCGCAACCGGTGCTGAGATTCGAAGCCAGGGTCCCCTATTGGCCCACATCAATGATTGCGAAGATGATTGGGTAAGACTCTGGAACGAACAGATCAAACTCGGGATCATTCCTTACTATCAATTTGTTGAGCGGGATACCGGAGCCAGGCGCTATTTTGAGGTGCCTCTGCATAAAGCCTGGCAGATCTACCGTCAGGCGATGCAAAAGGTTTCCGGGTTGGGTCGTACCGCACGGGGTCCGAGTATGAGTGCCGATCCGGGCAAGGTGGAGATTCAGGGGATTGCCGAGATGAACGGGCAGAAGGTGTTTGTGCTAAGGTTCATCCAGGCCAGGGATCCCTCCTGGGTACAGCAGCCGTTTTTTGCCAAGTTCGATGAGAAAGCGACCTGGTTTGACCAGTTGCAACCAGCCGACGAACACTCAGAACGTTTTTTCCGTAATCCAGCTGTTTAAAAGCGGGCTAGTGGGCTTGGCTGTAAACTCAATAGTTATCATTTACATAATCTGATGATGCACGGCTGGTCTTCAAGCTATAATTTGGGGGCTTATAAAATTATTATATGAGGCGTGCGGAGATTTTATAGCAATCTCAATTCTGCATGCGTAGGCGATAGCGGGTCCTGGAGGGCGTATGATCACCCCCCGATATGGACTTGAATCTCCTGCCATCATCAGTCAGGATTACTGCTCCCGCCCTACCATGGGTAGAAAAATTTATAATTAATTCACAGAGTTATATCTGTTTTAACTGTAACTGGCCTTTTTACTCAAAACGGCATATCGTGGCGTGTATCAGGTTGATTTGCAGTACTTTACGGAGTTCACCATGGCGGATAATGAGAAAACTTATACCTTGACGAATGATGAGACCGGCGTGTCAATCAAATTACCGGTTCTTGAGTCGGTTCAAGGTCCACCTGCAATCGATGTTTCATCACTCTATAAGGATGCGGGTGTTTTCACCTATGACCCAGGCTTCATGTCGACAGCCAGCTGTAACAGTAAGATCACCTTCATTCAGGGTGAGGTCGGCATACTTGAATATCGAGGTTATCCCATCGAGCAGCTTGCCGATGGTGGAGATTTTCTGGAAACCGCTTATCTGCTGCTCAATGGTGAACTGCCGAGTCAGCAGGAGCTGGGCGATTTCAACAAGCTGATCAGCCGTCACACCATGCTGAATGAGACGCTGAAGCACTTCTTCGGCGGTTTTCACTATGATGCCCATCCGATGGCGATCATGGTTGGGGTGGTCGGCTCCCTGTCCGCGTTCTATCACGACTCCCTCGATATCAATGATCCGGTTCAGCGACAGGTTGCAGCACATCGTCTGATTGCCAAGATGCCGACCATTGCGGCCGCCAGTTACAAGCACAATATCGGTGAGCCGATCATGTACCCGCGCAATGATCTCTCCTATTGTGCGAATCTGCTGCATATGATGTACGCGACACCTTGTGAAGATTACGAGTTGGATCCGATTGCCGAGAAGGCGCTCAATCTGTTGTTCATCCTGCATGCGGATCATGAGCAGAATGCCAGTACCTCAACCGTACGCCTGGCGGGCAGCTCGCTGGCCAACCCTTTTGCCTGTATCGCAGCAGGTATTGCCTCTCTTTGGGGGCCGGCGCATGGTGGTGCCAACGAGGCGGTGCTGGATATGCTGGCGGAGATTGGGGATGTATCGCAAATCGACAAATACATTGCCAAGGCAAAAGATAAGGATGACGGCTTCCGTCTGATGGGATTCGGTCATCGTGTCTACAAGAAATATGATCCTCGTGCGGGCATCATCAGGGATGTCTGCCATCAGGTACTGGAAAGGCTGGCGGACAACGACAACCCGATGTTCGAGTTGGCTCAAAGGCTGGAAGAGATTGCGCTCAATGATGAGTATTTCATCGAACGCAAACTCTATCCGAATGTGGACTTCTATTCAGGCATCATCTACCGGGCATTGGGTATCCCGAACAATATGTTTACCGTAATGTTCGCTATTGCCCGTACCGTCGGTTGGGTTGCCCACTGGATGGAGATGATGGACGATCCCAGGCAGAAGATCGGTCGTCCGCGACAGATCTACAAAGGCTATCCACGTCGGGATTATGTGCCGATCGACAAGCGCTGATCACCGCTTGTTTGATCGAATGCCGGAATAACCGTCCAGGCTTGTTTACTGCCCAATTTCAGCGGCAGTAAGGCAAGCGCTATCCGCGGATGGTTTCCCTGCTCAGTGGAAACGAATCTTCATAGTAGTCCGATTCCGCAGAGTACTCTTCGTCAAGCAGCGCTTTAAGCTGCTTGATGTTGGCACTCTGAAAAGGCTTGTGGTCGAAAGGATCCAGTGGGCGTTTACGGGTTTTCCCGTTGGGGAATACCATCAACAGGTATTGAATCTCATCTGCAGTAAAGCGAAAGCAGGGGATGGTTTCGTGGCTGCCGTCACTGAAGCTCAGTTGGCGCTGCTTCTCCTGCCAGGGTATGTGTAAGTCACTCAGAGCGAACAATACCTCTTCAGGTGTATCCGCCTGCAGGTGGAGCTCAATGCAGCTGTTGTCGTCAGCTGTTCCCTGCAATACAGGACCAACCAGCAGCGGCTGAAACTGCTTCAATGCCTGCATCGCGTCCAGTGCGCTTTGCCGCAACTGATTAAGTGCGGTGTGTTGTTTGTCACCCAGCATCAGACGTTGCTGTTCCTTCAGTGCCTGTTCGATTTCGTCCCGGCTTGGCATCAGTTGCTGTTTGGTGATGCCGTGTTTGGCAGCGGCCTTGCGGCAGGCGTAAGCCAGGTTATCGGTACGCAGCTCGGTTAGAATTTTTGCCGCTTCATAAGCGATGCGTTTTTGTAATGATCTTTTTCCGCTGCTCATAGAGGTCTGCTAGTCGGCGCCATTCGCTTTGGTGCTGCTGGCGAGATTATCTTTACCCGGATTGTGACACTATTTCAGAAGCCTGTTAATGCTTTCGTCATAACAGGCTGCGACATGATTAGCTTAGGCCATGGTTTTGACGATAAATTCAATTTCCGAGCAGTTTCCGGCCCGTTGCAGCGGGCCATTGCGTTAAAATGGGTCTTCTATCGGATTGACACTGCTTTCGTTTTCTCCGCGACTTGTTGTGCTGTTAAGGTCGTGTTTCGGTGGCTTCGGCGCCTTGTCCACTTCAAACACTTCAAAGATTGCGTTCGGGTGGCCTACATTGACCGGTTCGCCGCTCTCTGAATCGATGCGCATGGTAAGCATTCCCGGTGGCATGTCAGGTGACTTCTCCTTGATGCCATTGAGAGCCACCTGCATGAAGTCGATCCATGCCGGCAGCGCCGCCCGCCCGCCAACCTCACCTCGGCCGAGCGGGGAGACATCATCAAAGCCGATCCAGGTGGTGGTGACCAGATAGTGGTTGAAGCCGTTGAACCAGGCATCTTTCTGGTCGTTGGTGGTGCCGGTTTTGCCAGCGATATCTTTGCGGCCGATCGCTCTGGCCTTACGCGCCGTGCCCAATTGAATGACATCCCGCAGCATTGAGTGCATGAGATACTGGTTCTGTTCGGTGATCGCCCGCTTGGCACAGCGTGGTACCACAGGAAGCTTCTCTTCGCTCTGATCCGGCAGTGATGCCAGTGCCTGGAGCTCTTCGTTGGCATCCTCCACTGTCTGCTGCATGGTCTCATCGCAAACCTGCAGCGGATTGGCCCGATAAAGTTCTTCACCCTTGTCGTCACGGATGGTGTCGATGATGTGCGAAGAGACATAGTAGCCGCCATTGGCCAGCACACTGTAGCCTTCGACCATCGCCAGTGGGGTAACCGCGCCACTGCCCAACGCCAGCGACAGGTCGTAGGGCAGCTGGTTTTTATCGAAGCCGAAACGGCTGGCGTAGTTGATCGCATGTTTGATTCCCATCTTGCGCAACAGACGGATCGAGACCAGGTTGCGTGAGTGGGTCAGGGCATATCTTAGGCGGGTGGGTCCGAAAAACTTTCCACTGTAGTTTTCCGGGCGCCAGGTGGCCTCCAGGCCTTCGTCATCGAAAACCACGGGAGCGTCATTGATGATACTGGCCGGATTGAATCCCGCTTCGAGCGCAGCCGAGTAGATAAAGGCCTTGAAGCCGGAGCCTGGCTGGCGTTTGGCCTGAATTACCCGGTTGAATTTGCTCAGATAAAAATCGTAACCACCCACCAGCGCCTTGATTGAGCCATCGGCAGGTGATTGTGAGACCAGTGCGCCGGAAACCTTTGGGATCTGTCCAAGTCGCCAGTAGGCATCCCCCTTTTCATCCCTGTCGCTGAAGATATAGATCAGATCACCCGGTTTGACAATCTCACTGGCCTGTTTGGGTTCAGGCTGTTTGCGTTCGCTGTCTATGTAAGCACTGGCCCAGGAGAGGCCTGGCCAATCGATGGTGAGCTCTTCGCCTTGCCCGGTTAGAACTGTGATCGACTTCTCATCTAAAGCAATTACCATCCCTTTTTTTAGGTCGGCTGCGCTGGGTATGGCGGTTATGATCTCTATCAGTTCCGCCTGGTCAGGCGCTTCAGAGAGTTCATGATGGCCGGCGGGGCCCCGGTAACCATGCCGTTTGTCGTAGGCCTGGACCGCATTTCGTAAAGCGACATTTGCTGCTTCCTGAAGGTGGCTTTCAATTGTGGTTGTGATGGTGTAGCCACTGGTATAGGCTTCCTGTCCAAAGCGTGAAACTGCTTCAGCCCTTGCCATTTCAGCAACATAGGGAGCTTCGATCTCGCTTGGAGCTGTGTGAAGTTCGGCGGTGATCGGGTTTGCTTTGGCTGCATCAAACTCAGCCTGGCTGATCTGGTTCAGCTCCAGCATTCGGCCGAGAACATAGTTTCTGCGAATCAGTGCCCGTTGCGGATTTGAGATCGGATTTAAGCGCGATGGGGCCTTCGGCAGGCCGGCAATCATGGCGATTTCGGAAAGCTCAAGTTTTTCCACAGGTCGGCCGTAATAGACTAAAGCAGCGGCACCGACACCGTAGGATCGGTGACCGAGATAGATTTTGTTAAGGTAGAGTTCGAGTATCTCCTCTTTGGACAACAAGCGCTCTATCTTGAATGAGAGAAATATCTCATTGAGTTTGCGAGTGTAGGTCTTCTCGCTACTGAGGAAAAAGTTCCTCGCGACCTGCATTGTGATGGTACTGCCGCCCTGCCGTCTTTCGCCGGTCAGGAGTAGTTGTACGGCTGCGCGAATGATGCCGTGATAATCCACACCAGGGTGTTGGAAGAATCGGTCATCTTCAGCGGCCAGAAAAGCTTGTATCATACGAGGTGGAATGTCGTCATAGCCAAGGGGCTCACGGCGTTTTTCACCAAACTCAGCGATCAACAGGTGGTCGCTGCTGTAGATACGAAGGGGAACCTGCAGACGCACATCCTTGAGTGTTTCAATGGATGGCAGCTTGGGTTCAAGATAGAGATAGGCGCCATAAAGGCTGCAGGCACCTATCACGGATAGGCCGAATAAGAAGTAAACGAGGTATCTTAAGAGTCTGTAGAACGACTTCATGCGCTGGTTCACAGAATTGGTTGATCCGGGGAGACCAGAATGGTCCCATGCAAAGTCCGATAGTCTAGCAAATAAAATGCGAGCTTTTTGAGCTCTTTTGTGAAAAAATGTCTTCACAAAAAAATCATTTGCTGCTATATAGTTACTTACTCTAGTTAAAGAGAATCCTAGTTAAGTTCTGCGGCATAAGGATCGTTTGGGTAAACCGCATGTCACTATTCGGAAGAAAAAAGCCGCCTTTGATAGGCATCGACATAAGCTCTACAGCCGTGAAGCTGCTGGAGTTGTCGCAAGCCACGGGGCGCACCGGTTCGACTTATCGCGTCGAGGCCTATGGCGTGGAGCCGCTCCCCGGAAATGCTGTCGTGGAGAAGAATATTGCTGAAGTCGACGCTGTCGGCGAGGCGATACGCACAGCGGTCAGGCGATCAGGATCCAAGGCCAAGCATGCTGCTGTCGCCGTTTCAGGCTCTGCAGTCATCACCAAGGTGATATCGATGCCGGCCACGCTCTCTGATCAGGAGCTGGAAAGCCAGATTCAGTTGGAAGCCGATCAATACATCCCCTACCCCCTGGAAGAGGTAAACCTGGATTTCGAGGTTATCGGTCCTTCCGAGAAGAACCCGGAGCTGGTGGATGTGCTGTTGGCAGCCTCACGAAGTGAGAATGTGGATGACCGGGTCGAGGCACTGGATATCGCCGGGCTGACGGCCAACATAGTGGATGTTGAAGCCTACGCCATGGAGAATGCCTGTTCCCAGCTGCTCGATCAGTTGCCGGAGCATGGTGAGGACCAGACGATCGCAATCGCGGACATCGGCGCCACCACCACCACACTGAATGTGCTGCATAACAACAAGATCATCTACACCCGTGAACAGAATTTCGGTGGTCGCCAACTGACAGAAGAGATTCAGCGTCGCTACGGACTCTCAATCGAAGAGGCCGGAATGGCGAAACGTCAGGGTGGGCTACCCGATAACTACGTACCTGAAGTGCTTGAGCCGTTCAAGGAGGCGATGGCACAGCAGGTCAGTCGCTCGCTACAGTTCTTCTTCTCTTCCAGCGCCTATAACAGTGTTGACCATATCATCCTGGCCGGCGGCAGTTCATCCATACCGGGCATCGACGATCTGGTGGAGGAGAAATTGGGAACCCCGGCCTCTGTGGCAAATCCATTTGCCAACATGTCGGTATCATCCAGGGTTAAACCCCAGGCCTTGAGTGCGGATGCACCTGCACTGATGATTGCCTGCGGTCTCGCACTGAGGAGTTTTGACTGATGGCGCGCATTAACTTACTCCCCTGGCGGGAAGCAGAACGCAAAGAGCGCCAAAAAGAGTTTGGGATGATGGTGCTCGCTGGGGCCCTCTTCTCTGCCCTGGCCGTATACGGTGTTCACAGTATCTTTCAGTCCCAGATCGAGGCGCAGAATCAGCGTAACAACTTCCTCAAGCAAGAGATCAAGACGGTAGAGAAGCAGATCAGCGAGATTCGTGACCTGGACAAGACCAAGCAGAATCTGCTGGCCAGAATGAATATCATCCAGGAGCTGCAGAGCAGCCGTCCCCAGATCGTGCATCTGTTCGATGAGGTCGTGACCACACTGCCGATGGGAGTCTATCTGGATGAGATTGATCAGACAGGCAATCAGGTGACATTCGAAGGGCAGGCCCAGTCCAATGCCCGGGTATCTTCCATGATGCGGAATATCGACAATTCAGAGTGGCTGAAGAATCCGACACTCGACTTTATCGAGAGTAAAGAGAAGACCGGTACGGGTTACAGCCATTTCAAACTCACAGTAAAGCAGACCTCCCAGACCGAGGAGGTTGAAGAATGAACTTAGAAGACCTCAATGAATTAGATTTCAGTAATGTCGGAATCTGGCCAACACCGGTCAAAATGGTTGCCGTTGTTCTGGTTGCCATTGCCGTAATGGTCGCAGGTTACTATCTGGTGATCGAAGCTCAGCTGACGCAACTGGATAGCGTGGAGAGAAAAGAGCTGGATCTGCGCAAAGAGTTCGAAACCAAACAGGCCAAGGCTTCCAATCTGGATGCCTATCGTCAGCAGTTGGAAGAGATGAAGCAGTCATTCGGCACCATGCTTCGTCAGCTGCCAGACAAGACGGAAGTGGCTGAGTTACTGGTCGATGTTTCGCAGACTGGGCTGGCCTCAGGCTTGGAGTTTGAGCTCTTCAAGCCACAGGAAGAATTACCGAAAGACTTTTATGCTGAGCTGCCGATCCAGGTTATAGTGAAAGGTGAGTACCACGAATTCGGTAACTTCATCAGCGGGCTGGCCGCATTGCCCCGGATTGTGACCATTCATGATATCAAGATAAAAAGGGGCGATCCCAAAGCATCAGATCCAAAGCTGACACTGGAGGCAACTGCCAAAACCTACCGCTATCTCGATGAAGAGGAAGGAGAGTGAGTGTGAGTATTGCGCAGCATAAATACCGGTTGTTAATCGCACTACTGCCTCTGCTGATCCTTGGTGGGTGCGCCAACCCGAATCTGGCAGAGCTGAGGGGCTACGTGGCTGAAAGAAAGGCTGCGCCTCCGGCCCGTATCGAGCCGCTTCCTGAGATCAAACAGATCGAGACATTTCTCTACTCTGCAGCTGGGCGACGCAATCCATTTATTGATATGTCTGGGGAGGAGGCTGAGACTTCCAGTATCTCCGGAAATGGATTAACACCTGATTTCAATCGCCGTAAAGAAGAGTTGGAGAGCTTTCCGCTCGATTCAATTCGAATGGTGGGAACTTTGGAGCAGACCGGCGTTGCTTGGGGGCTGGTGAAAACCAAAGAGGGGACGGTTCACAAGGTGAAGTCTGGCAACTATATGGGCCAGAATCATGGTCGCATCATGCTGATTACAGAAGACAGAATCGAATTGAACGAGATTGTCCAGGATGGTTCTGGTGGTTACATTGAGCGTCAGGCTTCGCTAGCGTTGGCGGAATAGTCAAGAGGATTTCGAGATGAGGGGTTTGCCAATGGCACTCAGACACTGTGGGATGGATCAATCTGGGCTGGTTCGCGCACTAGCGCACAGGTTTTTAGGATTGGCGTTGCTGATGATATTTACAGGGATGCCGTTGGCTGTCATGGCCGGGCCTGCTCTGCAATCCATAGACTTTTCCGCACTGCCCGGAGACAGGGTTCAAGTTTCGTTGGAGATGTCTGGCCCGGTCAGCGAGCCGAGCAGCTTCGTGACTGAAAATCCAGCCCGTATCTCCTTCGACTTTTCCGGTGTGAGCAGCTCTCTTGGCTACAAAACAAAACTGATCGGCGTCGGACCGGCGCACAGTATTACTGCTCTGGAGGCCGGTAACAGAACCCGTTTGGTGATCAACCTGTCATCGATGGTGGGCTATAAGACGGAAGTTTCAGATTCCACCGTATTGATCACCCTGGATGTCAGCAATCAGGGGATTGGTTCCAGTTCCAGCGTTACCCAGCAACCCACCTCTAGTATGACCGATGAGGAGGCGGAAGCCGTCTCTACCAGTGGTGGTAGTTACGATATTGCGAACATTGATTTTCGCCGCGGTGAGGGGGGCGAAGGGCGCATATTGGTTACTCTCGGTAATCCCTCCATACCCGTGGATGTGCGCGAGCAGGGTGGCAAGATCGTAATGGAGATCTTCAAGGCCACCATTGACAGCGCCCTGGTGCAATCTCTCGATGTGATGGATTTCGCCACTCCGGTCAGCAAGATCGAAACCAAACCTGTGGGTGAGAATGTTGTCATCGAGATCAGCCCCACCGGTGAGTATGACTATCTTGCCTATCAGGCAAACGAGGTGTTTGCTGTCGAAGTCCGTTCACTCAGCAAGCAGGAAAAAGACGCTTTGCTGAAGGAGCGGTTGGTCTTTACCGGTGACAGGCTGTCGCTCAACTTTCAAGATATCGAGGTTCGCGCTGTGCTGCAGCTGCTGGCTGATTTCACCGGCCTGAATCTTGTCACCAGTGATACCGTGGATGGACGGATTACCCTGAGACTGAAGAATGTCCCTTGGGACCAGGCTCTCGACATCATTCTCAAATCGAAAGGTCTGACCAAGCGCCAGATCGATAATGTGATCATGGTGGCGCCGACCGAAGAGGTGGCTGCAAGAGAGCAATTGGAGCTTGAGTCCCAGCAGAAGATTGAAGAGCTTGCACCTTTGAGATCCGATTTCATCCAGGTCAACTATGCCAAGGCTCAGGATCTGGCGGACCTGTTGAAATCCGAAGAAAACCGTCTGCTGTCGGAGCGTGGTAACGTCACGGTGGATGTCAGGACCAACACTCTCTTGATCCAGGATACGGCCGCCAAGCTCGAAGATATCCGGCGTCTGCTGCAGCGATTGGATATCCCGGTCAGACAGGTACTGATCGAGTCCAGAATCGTCATTGCCAACAACGATTTCGCCAAGGATCTTGGGGTACGCTTTGGCGCCAATTTTGATGGCTCATTCGATGATAACTTTACCCTGACAGCCGGTGCCATGCCCGGTCATATTGACAACTCATTTGGCATTGCCCCGGGTATCGAGAACAATGGTACCGAGACGACACTTGATGCGAATCGTGAGGCATTGATGGTCAATCTGCCAGTGAATGCACCATCCGGCGGTCTTAACTTCCTGGTTGGCAAAGTCGGTAGCTATCTGCTGCAGCTTGAGCTTACCGCGATGCAGACTGAAGGCCGGGGTGAGCTGATCTCCAGTCCGCGGGTGATCACCTCGGATCAGACCCAGGCTTCGATCAAACAGGGTGTTGAAATCCCCTATCAGGAAGCCACCGCGAGTGGCGCGACCAAGATCTCTTTCAAAGAGGCGCTGCTGAAGCTGGATGTGACCCCGCACATTACCCCGGATGACAGGGTAAGAATGGATCTGATCATCAACAAGGATAATCCGGATTACACCCGCTCCATTCTCGGTGTGCCGCCCATCGATACCCGTAAGATTGAAACCACGGTCCTGGTGGACAATGGTGAAACCGTGGTACTTGGTGGTGTCTTCGAGAGAAACAAGACCAAGGCGGAAGAGAAGGTTCCATTCTTTGGCGACATTCCCTATGCGGGAGTACTGTTCAGACGTAACGAACAGGTTGACGACAACAATGAGCTGCTGATTTTTGTAACCCCGAAAATCCTCAAGGAGACACTCACCGTTCGTTAACAAGTGGCTTAACCCAGATCAAAAGGCGTGCCTTAGCTGCACGCCTTTTTTCGTATGAAAACACTGGTTTAGCATAATTTCCAAACTGCTTCTGCTGCTTCTTTGCAGTTCACATATAGAATAAAGCTTTTCTGTAGCGACGAATCTGCTGTATAAACGAAGCTTAACTGTTCCGCCACTTCGTCTTACCGATGTTAGTATGCATGTCCAAAATCTTTTTTTAATTGGCCCGATGGGTGCTGGAAAGACCACGGTCGGCCGCCAACTGGCGGAGCATTTCCGGAAGGAGTTTATCGACTCCGATCTGGAGATCCAGCGGCGCACTGGTGTGGATATTCCGACAATTTTTGAGTTTGAGGGTGAGCAGGGTTTCCGCCAGCGTGAGCAGGAGGTGATCGAAGCGCTGACTCAAAGAGATGAAGTGGTACTTGCGACGGGTGGTGGCGCGGTGATCAGAGAACAGAACCGCAAAGCGCTCTCCTCCAGAGGGCTGGTGATCTATCTCCACTGCACGGTTGAGCAGCAGTTTGAGCGAACTCATCGAGATAAAAACCGGCCGCTGCTGCAGACCGATGATCCAATGGCCAAGCTCAAGTCGCTGATGGCTGAGCGCGACCCTCTCTACCGCCAGACCGCCGACCTGTTGATCAGTACCGAGGGTAGAAACACCCAGGCCGTGGTGCAGGATATTCGCAAGCAGATCATTTCACTAAATTCGTAGGGTAGAAGTCTTGAGTAATTATGAACAACGATTGGATGTGGATTTAGGCGATCGCAGCTATCCGATCTACATTGGTGAAGGGGTGTATGCCGAGGCCAATCACTATAAAGAGGCGATACCAGGCCGCCAGGTGATGGTGGTCAGTAATGAGACGGTCGCCCCGCTCTATCTGGAACAGACGCTGAACGCATTGAGTGATTTCGATGTGGCCACTTGTATCCTGCCGGATGGTGAACAGTACAAGACGCTGGAGATGGTAAACCGGATCTACAGCGCCATGCTTGAACAACGTTTTACCCGACAATCCACCCTGGTTGCGCTGGGTGGTGGTGTGATCGGCGATATGACCGGTTTCGCAGCGGCGACCTATCAACGGGGTGTCCACTTCATTCAGGTGCCCACCACGCTGTTGGCCCAGGTGGATTCCTCCGTGGGGGGTAAAACCGGTGTCAATCACCCGCTGGGCAAAAACATGATTGGGGCCTTCTACCAGCCCCGTCTGGTGCTGGCGGATACCGCAACTCTCAAAACCCTGGATGACCGGCAGTTTGCCTCCGGACTGGCGGAGGTCATCAAATACGGATTGATTGTGGACGAGCCTTTCTACCGCTGGCTTGAAGAGCATATGGATGGTCTGCTTGAACGGGATCCGGAGTTGCTGGCTTACGCCATTCAGGTCTCCTGTCGCTGTAAGGCGGATGTGGTTGAAGCGGATGAAAAAGAGGCTGGACAGCGGGCGTTGCTCAACCTTGGGCATACCTTCGGTCATGCGATTGAAACCGGTATGGGTTATGGCGAATGGCTGCACGGCGAGGCAGTGGCGACCGGTATGTGTATGGCCGCGGATCTCTCCTGTCGATTGGGGTGGATGCCGAAGCAGGATTTCGATCGTACGGTCAAACTGATTGAGCGGGCCAAACTGCCGATTACACCACCCAAGGAGTTGACCCCTGAGCGCTTCCTTGAGGTTATGGCCGTTGACAAAAAGGTCATGGATGGCAAGTTAAGACTTGTTCTGCTGAAAAAAATCGGCCAGTCTTTGGTTACAGACGATTTTGATCTGAAAAAACTAGAGCAAACATTACAGCACTACGCTGACTGATCTCATTTATAACGGAAACAAATGTGTCTGATAACAATGAGTTCTTTTCAACTCCGGAAGTCACCGCCCATCTCGATCTGATCCGTCATCTGATCGAGAATAGCGAGCTGGTGCCGTTGATCAGGGGCGCCGAGGGCAGTGGCAAATCACTGCTGGCATCCCGCTTACAGCAAATAGCACCTGAGAATTGGATGGTCTGCCATTTCTCTGCTGAGCCCACTTTGCAACCTGAGCGGTTGCTGGCCTTCATTGCCCGCTGCAGTGGTCTGCCGGAGATTGCCGGTAATCTCATGCAGCGTCTGGCAGATCGGTTTGAGGTGTTGAGAAAACGTGGCAGTACGCCGGTGCTGTTGGTTGATGATGCGCAGATGTTGCCACCCACCAGTCTGATGACACTGTTGCGTTTGTTTGAGCGGCAGGTTGAAGGTGATCGGCTGGTGAGCATCGTGCTTTTCGCCGATGAGCAGATCGATCTGCTACTCTCCACGCCTCAGCTGCAGGTGATGACCCCGCAATCGATTCAGGCGATCGATATGCCTGTGCTGACCCGGGCGGAAGCGACAGGGTACATGGCACACCTGCTGAAAAATGAGGGGTTATCCGACAACTTTGCCCTAGATGAGACCAAGCTGAACCGTCTGTACAAGGAGACCGGCGGGGTGCCTGGGCCTCTGGCAAGCGCGATTCTGGGCGAGGTTGGTATACAGGGAGAGGCAAAACCGGAGGCTTTGAGTGGCTACCGAAAACAGCTACTGATGATTGGTGTGCCGGTGGTGTCGGTGATTCTATTGCTGCTGTTCTTTCAGGGGCCGATCAACTCCCTGTTCGGGCCGGCAGTCGAACCTCAGGCTGAACCTATGGCAAGTCAGTCCGAAAAAGAGGAGATCGTGCTCCCACCGCCGGATGCGGTCGCGCAAAACCTCGTACCCAATCAAAACACACCGGAAGAATCAAACGAGTCCGCTGACCTGGCCGCGATGACCCCGGCAATGGATGATCAGCCGGTCGTTAATATGTCCGAGCCGAGCCTGGCGGAAGTGATCCAAAGCGAGCTGGCAGGGCAGAGTCAGGAGCAGGTGGCTACAGTCGATCCGGTCTCCGTGGACTACCCGACAGATGCGGCTGCCCCGACAGCTGTTGAGGAGCCTGAAGCTGAGGCGGCTGTTGAGCAACAGGCCGTGGCGGACGTTACCGAATCGGAAGAACCGGCTGAAATGGTTGTCGAGGCGGTTGAGCCCACTGCATCCCCTGAAGCGGTGTTGAGCGAGCCTGCTCTTGTGCCGGATCAGGTGGCAGTTGTGGAGGAAGCGGTGGCTGACCTTACGACAGACAGTCCACCCGCCGTGACAGCAGCAGCTGACACAACTGTCGAGGCAGAGCCGGTTGAACCAGCTGCTGCAGTCGAAGAGGTCAAAAAGGTCGCCGCAGCACCAGCTGAGGATGCTACTTCAGCCGTTGAAACCAAGACCGAGACTGATCCATTTGCCGAGTCGGCCGCCTGGGTCAAGTCTCAGCCGGGTGAGAACTATACGCTGCAGCTGATCGCGGTTGAGAATCTCGCCTCCTTAAATCGTTATATTTCACGCAATTCGCTTGATAATCAGGTTGTTACGGTGAAAACCCTGCGCAAGGGCGCACCCTGGTATGCGCTGATCTGGGGATCCTTCGCCAGTCGTGACCTGGCACTTGCCGCACAGGGCGATCTGCCGGCGGCGGTACGCAAGGGGGGTGTTTGGGCGCGAAGTTTTGCCTCCCTGCAGAACCTTCCTTAAGTCAGCAGTTGCTCTGTTGATAAGGCAACTATCTGATTTTTAGACGATAATTCGGCAAAAGCCGGAGTGTCCGATAAAACCATGTTTGAAAAATGGTCTCATTTTGCCTGGACTGTATAATCTAAGGGCCAGTACACGGCGGTTTAGAATTGAATATCCGATAGGCAAACTAAAAAAGCCTTATGCTCTGGTCTGAGACGTAATTCTCAAGTATCCTATCGAGTTCTGCGACACCGGGCGGCTTGATTCGCCGCCGTGAATTCCTTATTTCAGGTTATTTGCAAAACCTTCGGCGCGATCTAACAATCTGCCGGGGGCGGGCAAAATGAGGTTTGTGAAATGAGCCATGGTGCTTTACCACCAAAACAGGGACTCTATGATCCCGCGAATGAACATGACGCCTGTGGTGTTGGTTTTGTTGCCAACATCAAAGGGGTTAAAAGCCATCAGACCGTCCTTCAGGGACTGGAGATACTGGACCGGCTTACCCACCGTGGCGCTGTAGGCGCTGATCCCAAGGCAGGGGACGGTGCAGGTATTCTGTTACAGATTCCTGATGCTTTTTTCCAGGCCGAGACCGGCTTCGACCTGCCGGAGAGTGGTGGCTACGCCATCGGTATGGCGTTCCTGCCACAAAACAGCGACAGTCGGGCTGTAGCCGAAGATACCGTGGAGGCGATGATCGCCGCCGAGGGTCAGACACTGCTTGGCTGGCGTGAAGTGCCGGTCGACAATAAAGACCTTGGCTACAGCGTGATTCCCACTGAGCCTGTGGTGAAACAGGTGTTTGTCGGACGTGGTGAGAACTGCGCTGACCAGGATGCCTTCGAACGCAAACTGTTTGTCATCCGTAAGCAGATCGAAAACAAGATCGAGCAATCGGAGATGGAAGGAAGCAGTGATTTCTACTTCACCTCTTTCTCCTCCCGTACCATCGTCTACAAAGGTATGCTGCTGGCGAATCAGGTGGGTGAATACTTTACCGACCTGACCGACGAGCGGATGGTCTCGGCATTGGCCCTGGTGCATCAGCGCTTCTCCACCAATACCTTCCCGACCTGGGATCTGGCCCATCCGTTCCGCATGATCGCCCACAATGGTGAGATCAACACGCTGCGCGGCAACGTCAACTGGATGCGGGCGCGGAAGAACTCCATGGCGTCGGCGGTGCTGGGTGACGATCTGGACAAGATCTGGCCACTGATCCCGGAAGGGCAATCGGACTCTGCCTGTTTCGATAACGCCCTGGAACTGCTGGTGGCCGGCGGCTACAGCCTTTCCCACGCCATGATGATGTTGATCCCGGAAGCCTGGGGCGGCAACAAACTGATGGATGAGCAGCGTCGCGCCTTCTATGAATACCATGCAGCGATGATGGAGCCCTGGGACGGTCCGGCGGCAGTGGCCTTCACCGACGGTCGCCAGATTGGTGCCACCCTCGACCGCAACGGCCTGCGTCCGGCCCGCTACCTGATCACCGAAGACGATATGGTGGTGATGGCCTCCGAGATGGGTGTGCTGGATATCCCGGAAGAGAAGATCGTCAAGAAGTGGCGTCTGCAGCCAGGCAAGATGTTCCTCATCGACCTGGAGCAGGGGCGCATCATCGATGACGCCGAGATCAAAGCGGAGCTGGCGAAAGCCAAGCCCTATCAGGACTGGCTCGATCAGACCCAGATCCATCTGGACGCTCTGCCAGCGGATGTGGCGCCGATGGCGCCGAGTGATGAAGATCTACTGGATGCCCAGCAGGCCTTCGGTTACAGCCAGGAGGATATCAAGTTCCTGCTCACCCCAATGGTGGTGACCGGACAGGAAGCGACCGGCTCGATGGGTGCGGACAACCCGCCTTCGGTGCTGTCGCTGAGAGCCAAGCATCTCTCCACCTACTTCAAACAGAACTTTGCCCAGGTAACCAATCCGCCGATCGATCCGATTCGTGAGGAGCTGGTGATGTCCCTGGTCAGCCTGATCGGGCCACGCCCGAATCTGCTGAATCTGGGCGATGCCTGCGATCATATGCGGCTCGAGGTCAGCCAGCCTGTGCTGACCAACGAAGACCTGGAGCGTGTTCGTCATATCGAAGACAACACCGGTGGCGTGTTCCGTACCAAGACTCTGGATATCATCTACCCGGTCATGAACGGCGCCAAAGGTATGAAGCCTGCGGTAAAAGCACTCTGCGAACAGGCCGAGCAGAACGTCAGAGAGGGTTACAACATTCTGATCCTCTCCGACCGGAAAGTGGATGCGGACAATATCGCCATCCCGGCCCTGCTGGCCACCTCGGCAGTGCATCACCACCTGATCCGTAAAGGTCTGCGGACCGAATCGGGTCTGGTTCTGGAGACCGGTGGTGCCCTGGAAGTGCACCACTTCGCCACTCTGGCAGGTTATGGCGCGGAAGCGGTCAACCCCTATCTGGCGTTCGATACCATCCAGGCTCAGCTCTCCACACTGCCTGAACCGCTGTCGTTCCAGGAGGCGCAGAACCGCTATATCAAAGCGATCGGCAAAGGCTTGAAGAAGGTGATGTCGAAGATGGGCATCTCCACCTACCAGTCCTACTGCGGCG